>CAYHIW010000001.1:0-81323 GCA_964356745.1 uncultured Gammaproteobacteria bacterium
TATCTCAAAATCATCTTTTTGTGGACCTATCACTGTCTTTCTAATTCGCAGTTCCAATTCTTCTTTTTCTTTTAGCCGTTCCCGACTAAAAATATTCTTCTTATAATCAATGGTGAATGATTTATGATCCAACGATGGATTGTTATTTAAAAATAAAATATATTCTTGACGAATTTTGGTAATATAGTTTGCTTGTTCTATGAGGTAGTCGTTCCAGTACTCAAGCTCTTTTAGCACAGCACTTCTGTCTTTATGCATTTCCAGAACTTTGTTCCGTTTGCGAAGAGCAGTGTCGTAGTTATCAACTCTTTTTTTATATTCTGGGTCATAAAAACTAATACAACGATTAAAATACACTCTTCTTTTGTCTGGAGACCCTGTAATAAGCTCCATCTGCTCAGGAGAAAAAAGCACTGTTTTTATTTGATCTTCTATGTACTGTGAAGATCTTCGCTTGGTATTATTTACAAAAAATATTTTTTCTACAGACTCGCCTTGTCTACGAAGGGTGATTTTATTTCTAAAACTGCCAGTGGTGCTTTTATACATTCCTTCAACCGATCCTAATCCAATCTTAATATCAAACGACAACAGCTCCGACTCTTTTGATTCGCGAAAACCCGATCCGTTACTAATGAAGTAGATCGACTCAAGAATATTAGTTTTGCCTCGCGCATTTTGTCCATAGATAATGGTCAATGATTTATTAAATACAAATTCTCGATTATTGAAGTTGCGAAAGTGACTGAGCTTGATAGACGTGAGAATCATGTCGATATCTTATTATTTTTTTCGCAGTAAGAAAAGCGTTTCGAAATATGAGGGGAGCTGGGGGAATGATTTAACAATTCGTGTATCTTTGAAATTTCGCAGTGTGTTTTCCCAAAAATTCTTTGAAAAAATGGATATGTGCGCAAAATCTCTTCCGTGCACTTGGGTAATCCATCTATTTTCTGTTGTATAGATTTTATGAAGAATATATTTCTTTGAAACCCTTACCGTTTCTTCAACTGCTTGTTTAATTTTTGATCGTTCAATATGTTCTAATAAATCAAAGCTTACCACCAAATCAAAAGAATCCTCTTTATACGGAAGATGTAATATGCTCCCTCTTTTTATAAAAGGTTTAAGTTTTTCGTGTGTAGCCGCAACCGCAAAATGAGAAATATCAATCCCTTGCGCATCAATTCCCAAAATACGAAGCCATTTTATGAGATATCCTGTGCCACATCCAACATCCAAACATGTTTTTGGATTAATAAACAGTTTAATAAGCGAAGCCCTATATAAATTAAGAATATTGTGATGAATCTTACCAACAAGTGATCCTACATATCCAAATCGCATCCCCCCTTTTTTACCCGAATAATATTCCTTATCATAAAACTCTTCATTTATTTCGTACGGAGCAATTACCGTTCCTTTCATGTGAGAATCTCCCTCTACTATTTTTTCTAGATTTTCAAAATCATCTCCGTTTGCAACTACTACCGTAAGTCCAAGTTTTTTGGCAAGTTGAGCTGCAACCGGATCAAACGGCGCATTAAGACCGGGTGTCCAACGCTTTCCCACAATCGATTCCAACTCTTTCCACGTAAGTTTTTTATGTAATTTTGCGTCTTTATATTCCTTTGGATCTTTATCGTAAACTCCGTCTATATTTGAAAGGTTGATAACGAGATGAGCTCCATAATCACGTGCCAGAAGCACTGCGTCATAATCTGTTGACCATCCGGGCTTCCATCCTGCTCCAATAACAACAGGCTCTCTCCAGTTAATGAGTCGTTTATTGTAGTTTATAACGATACGAGGATGCGCAATATCCTGAAAGATTGTTCGCAGTAAATGAGCATTAAGCTGCGTTGCATGAATACCTAACCAATCCAAATCCTCAGTCGAGATGTCGCCGATAACATCTTTCCCTGCGTCTCGATATGTCCGAGCCAGTCTTCCACCTCCGGAAACAAGGAAAAATCGCTTACCTTTTTTGACTTTTTCTCTGATAAATGCATTTAGTTTCTCAAGAAATTGGGTGTCAATTCCTCCGTTTGGAACAAGTAGACTGCCGCCGATTGAAATGACAATGGGCTGTTCCTTATATCTAAAAAAATTCATTGTCTGTGCGTTATTATACTATTAAAAAAGTCCCCCTCCAAGTCCAAAAACGACCGCTATGACACGCACCATTAAAAAAGACAGTATTAAAAGACCAAACCCTATAAGTCCCGTTGTTATTTTTGCTTTTCCGGCCTTCACTTTCTCAGGTCTACCTTGTGAAAGGATGTAGTCATACCCCCCCCAAACAAGGACAAAAAAAAGAATGATCGCCGCAATTGAAATAATAAACGGCAGTACGTTGTTAATAATGTCGGAAATAGTATCGATACCATCGAGTGGACCTTGTATAGATTGACCATTGATCTTTATTGTTTGAGCTAAGTATTTCATCACTTTTTATTTGTTAATCTCTCCAGCAGATACACTCCTATTATAATACCTAAATGAATATAAATCGAAATTAAAAGATATTGATTTATTTCTGAAAGAAAAGATACGTCCAATGATATGTTAAAAACATATAAAATTCCTCCAACAATAATCGCAAGTGGAATTGCATACGCAAAATCAACAAGATCTTGCTTAGACGAAAACATAGTTGAAGAAACCGCAAAAATCAAGTAACTAAAAATGGCCGTTTGAATCAAGGAAGGAGAGGGAAAATATTGAAACCTGACAATATACCACAAGAAGCCAAGACCAAAAAAAAGAGGAGCAATACCTACAATAATTGGTCTAAAAATACCCTTTTTAATATACGATACCGAACCCAATTTTATTTGATGATGGTGGAATTCCGGAAGTACTTTTACCTCCTTTACCGGAAGCATCAAAAGTATGCAAAAAGAGAAATGTGCAATTTCATGCAAAACCGTGCCGGGAAAAAATAACAAAGAGAGAAGTATATTTGATCCAAAGGTACTTCCGATGATTTTGTGAAATGCAATCCAAATCATCTGAGAACTCTGTTTTGCAAGAAGATGTAGCGTGATAAGACCTATAACGAATAAGGCAACTGTCATGAAGCAAAATTAAGTTTTTGTTGGATGAAGAGAAATAAAACTACCGCTAATACTGCAACCGTAACAATCATCATTATGATAAGAATTGTATTTAACATATTTGCAGGTTTTTTATCTTTCTTCTTATCCACCTTTATTGGAGTAAAGTTTTGAGGATTCATACTGTTTGAAATGCTTGTGCGCATCGTGAACAAATTGTCGTCGCATTGGAAACAACTTCTGTTTCGAAACTATTCTGACAGGACTTACATTTCATGTTTTTTTTTACATTCGATGAACCGTTGTCTTTATACGCTACCTTACCAACGTCAAATGTAAATTGATTGTTTTTAAAGTCAATCTGGGCAGTATCTCCTGCATTCAGTTTGTGTTCTATAATAAGAGTTGATATTGGGTTCTCGATATTCTTTTGAATTGCTCGTCTTAAGGGTCTTGCCCCATAAACCGGGTCGTATCCGATCTTTGCGACTGCCTCAAGCGCAGCAGGAGAGTATGAAAAACCAATACCTTGCTCTTCCATCAACTTCTCAAGACTTTTAAGTTGTAGCTTAACCACCTCAACGACATTGGCAAACGTAAGTGGTTCAAATATTGTCGTCTCATCAAAACGATTAATCAATTCTGGTCGGAAAAACTTCCTCAACTCCTCCATCACTCTTTCTTTTGTCTTTATATACGTTTCTTTGTCTTTGGATTGTTTCTTCATTAGTTCATCTTGAATTAACTTGGTTCCAATATTTGAAGTACAGATGATAACGGTGTTTTTAAACGATATTGTTCTTCCTTTGTTATCGGTAAGTCGTCCATCATCGAGAATCTGAAGTAAGATGTTAAAAATATCCGGATGCGCTTTCTCAACTTCGTCAAACAAAACAACTGAGTAAGGTTTTCTTCGCACTGCTTCGGTTAGCTTTCCTCCTTCTTCGTACCCAACATAGCCCGGAGGTGCACCAAGAAGTTTCGCAACTTCGTGCTTCTCCATAAACTCGGTCATATCGAGTCGAATCATCGCCTCTTCTTGACCAAATAAAATTTCGGCGAGTGTTTTTGCGAGTTCCGTCTTACCTACACCTGTTGGTCCAAGAAAAATGAAACTTCCAATCGGGCGTCCCGCTGACTTAAGACCTGCTCTCCCCCTGCGGACTGCTTGCGCAACAACCGAAACCGCCTCTTCTTGATTGATCATTCGCTTATGAATAATCTCCTCAAGACGCGCCAGTTTTTCTACTTCAGATTCGGTAAGTTTTGAGATGGGAATACCGGTCCACTGCGAAACAATATCGCGAATACTTTCGAGAGTTACCTCTGTTGTTGTTTGCGCCTTTTTCATTTCATACGCTTGTTTTTTTGATGCTAAATCTTGCTCGATTGCTGTTGTTTTTATTTTCAACGTCTTTTGTCTTACGCCATCTGCGGCTTGCTTAACCTCTTGTTCTTCTTGATGTAACTGGGCAAGTCTTGACTCGAGTGATTTAATTACTTCCGGCAAAGAAATGAGAGGGAGTCTTACTGCAGAAGCTGCTTCATCAATAAGATCAACCGCTTTATCGGGTAAGAAACGATCTCCAACGTAACGTTTTGAAAGTTTCACTGCTTCCTCAATTGCTTTTTGAGGTATTTTCACTCTGTGAAATGCTTCGTACTTGTCTTTTAAAGCCATGAGCATCTTTGTAGCCTGCTCTTCTGTGGGTTCAGGAACAATCACGGGTTGGAATCGTCGCTCAAGTGCCGGATCTTTTTCAACATAACGTCGATACTCAGTAAGTGTCGTTGCGCCGATAAGTTGCAACTCTCCTCTCGCAAGCGCGGGTTTCAAAAAGTTTGAGACATCATTCGCTCCATCTCCTGCAGAACCAGCTCCTACAATATTATGAATTTCATCGATAAAAATAATGTATGCTCCTTGTGCTTTATGGAGCTCTTCGATAAGATTTTTCATTCGTTCTTCAAACTCTCCTCTGTGTGATGCTCCGGCTACAAGACTCATCAGATCAAGTTGTAGAATTTGCTTTGTCAGAAGCGATTCTGGAACTTGTTTTGCCACTATTTTTTGTGCAAGCCCTTCGACAACAGCCGTCTTACCAACGCCTGCCTCACCGACAAGAGCGGGATTATTTTTAGTTCTTCTGGATAAAATATGAATTACTCTTTCAATTACTTCAGACCGCTCTACCACTGGATCGAGCTTGCCTTCTTGAGCTTTTTTGGTTAAGTTAATGGTGAATTGCTCAAGCGCAGTTTTGTTTTTTTTATCATCTTGCTTTCCTTCAATACCGTCTTTTTTACCGGTAATTTTCTTGTTAAGATCTTCTTTTTTAAGTCCCAGTTTTGTGAGAACTTTCGCTCCTACTCCCTCTCCTTCTTCATAGAGCGCAACGAGAATGTGTTCTGGAGATATAAACTCAAAACCCAGTTTTCGCGCAATAACAAGTGACGAGTCAAGGATTCGTTTAACGCGTGGAGCAAATTGAGACGATTCTTTATGATTCCCTTTTACAAATAACGCACTTAGTTCTTGCTCGACAAGTTGGGGTGGAGTCTTAAGATCGGTGAGAATTTTATATATTTCGCCATCAGACAATAGTCCATGTAGTACGTGTTCGCTATCAACAAACTCAGCTCCCAGTTCGACCGCTTTAGCTTGTGCCGACATTAAAACTCTGTTTGATCTCTGAGTCAGATGTGTCATCAAATCAAGCTTTCCTGCTTGCCCCTCGGAACCTTGGCGAAGTGGGGTTTGCCCTGGCGAAGGTGGGCTGACCTGCCCTGTAGTTGACTTGGGGTCATCATTTTTTATAAAATCAAAAAAACCGGCCATGTAATCATTTTGGCTAATGGGTAAAAGAAAGTCAACTTAACTGATAGAATGAATATATGAATCGAGTGATTGGCATTACCTCAATAGTCCTCGTTGCAGTCCTCACTTTGCTGATTGTTATTCTCAGTTCTTTTCGCTCGTCTTCGACAAATAACACAACTGCAATAAGTCCTATTCCCACTTCTGTCGTTGATTTTAACAGCGCTTCTCAAGATTTTCCCGAAGTTGATTCGGAAGGCGAAATAGACTCTCTCTTGACTCAAGATGACAAAAATAAACTCGCTTTGTTTAACGCCAAGCTTCCTCCGCAATCAAGTGATTTTTCTATGGATTACTCCGATCTTCTCAATCAGTACTTTATCGAGGATAAACAAAGCTCTCAGTCTGCTCAACAAATCGATGCTTTTCTCAGTGAGAACGGTGTATCTGACATATTCAGAGCACGACCAGAGCTTTTGACAAGAGGAAGTCTAAATGCAACCCAGCAAAGATCAGAAGCAGAAGAGAGGTATAGATTCACGATAAAAAAATTTTCTTTAAAGACCACTCCTCAAACACCTAAGAAAGAGCCAAAAGAAGTACAAGCTCTTTTTAAACTTTTTGACATAATGACAACATTTGATTTAGGTTCTTCTACTTCTCAAAGCGCTACTTCGCAACCACCAGCAAGTATAAGTAATGTTGTGATTGGTGATACTTCAAAAACTCCCTGTGAAGCAGGAAGCGACGCGGGGGTACAGGATGGATACGCCAAAGGTCAGCTGTACAAAATCAGAGTTTGTAATATACAGGGTATTACGGTAAACGCACAGATTTCAGACGAAGTAAATCGACTTCTTACTGCTGCTAAAGGAGCTGGCTTGCCAATAAGTGGTGGTGGGTTTAGAACGATGGAAAGACAGATTTCAATGTATGAGAGTCGTTGTGGATCTTATGACTTCAATAACCCTCCCTCTCGTTCATGTAGTCCATATATTGCCAGGCCTGGATTTTCGAATCATCAAATGGGAGTGGCGATCGATTTTACCTGTAGCGGTAGCACTCTTACCCCATCGTCACCTTGTTTTAGCTGGCTCGTAGGTAATGCTCGCAATTATGGACTCATTAATTACGAGAAAGAAGCGTGGCACTGGTCAATCAATGGAAACTAACTTATGAATAAACTCATTGCAGGATTATCGCTTGGTCTTGTTGTAATTCTTATTGTCTTAATTCTGCTTATGAATTTATTGAAAAATAAAGATACTGCCATAAGCACCATTCAAATTTCGCCAACACCATTTCAAAATATAGATTTGAGCGCTCAGATTCAAAAGGACACTATTCGAAACGACTCTTTATTATCGCCGGAGATAAAATCGCTCACTCAAAGTCAATCTGAACAGCTTGATAAAATAGCAACACTATCGGGTTACACATCATCAGATCTTGACATTGATTATTCGAGAAAAGTAAACACGTCCTATATTCACGAAAAAACACCGAACGCCCAAGACGCACTTCGTAATCTTATAGGGGATGAACTTTTTAAGATCTATCAGAATTCTAAAGAATATGGGAATCTGTTTGTTAAAACCACCAATCCACGTGGACAACGTGAAAAAGACGAAGAGATGCTTGTTCAAAATTATAAACAAAGAAAAGGAACCCTTTCAACAACTACCCCAAGTAAATCAAAACAAGCTAAAGAAGTACAGACCTTGTTTAAACTTTTTGACATTATGTCGACGTTTGACCTTGGATCAAGCTCTATACCAACAACACCAACAAACACAACAGGTACCGCTGGTATAATTCAAGGATCAAACAGCGCCTTAGACGCAATTTTTAATGAAGCTGGTCAAAAAACAGGAACACCACCACTTATTTTGAAAGGAATTAACGCGCATGAATGCAACCTTTTAAGTGAATCCGACACTGACATTGTTGCATGGTCAAAACCCGGTAGCGGACTTCCTCCCTCTCACAAATGTTATGATGCAGGACCAGATGGAGATGGAATAGATCTGGGACCAATGCAGCTGTACGTAAAATACTTTCAACAAGAACTCACTGCAGTAAATAGACTTGGAGGTTATACCCATACACCGAATGTAGAAAATATTAGAGATGCTATGTATGCGGCTGGTGACAAATTACGTAAAAACAGCGGAGGTGACTGGTCTTGTCAGAAACTCAAAGATGTCATGTATGTCTGGGCACGCGGAACAGAACGATATGTCGATCCAGTACAGCAAGAAATTTTTGGCTGGGTCTGGGGTTATTTTACGGTTGGTCAACCAGTAACGTCGACTCCATGCTAATTTGACATGGAGTTACATAATTAACTAGAATAGATTGATAATGATATCTTTATTTAAGCGCAGCTCCTTAATCTTAAGCAAGCTTTTTTTTGTCTTCTTTATTTACGCAGCAATTATTTCTTTTTTCTTTTACTTTATCAATCGAGATAAAATCGTAATCCAAAGTAACTCTGTTGAAGAAAACCGGAAAGTAATGTATCAAATGATAAACGATCCTAAGGCTAATTCAACAATACAAGGACGTCAATCTATTCAAGTATTTAGAGCAGCTAGCTGTGCTTTTCTGGGTGAAACATGCACGAATAATCCTTCTGATGGAGATAGATACTTTAGTCGGAGCCTCTTAGGTTTTGGTGCAAAACTTATTTCATATCCCTTTGCTTATCCTCCCGCATCAGGTGTTTATTGGACGTACACTAATTTACAAAAATCTGGATTTATATCTCAAACCTACGCCGCTGAAGGTATTGGATTCTCAGCAATTCAACCATTTGCAAAGCTGTGGTCTGTATTTAGAAATATCGCATACTTACTTCTCGTATTAGTGCTCGTTTCTATAGGTTTTATGATTATGTTTCGAATAAAACTTAATCCACAAACACAAATTTCACTATCCAATTCGCTTCCTCGCATCGTACTCACTCTCATTCTTATTACGTTTTCATTTGCTATAGCCGGCTTTATGATTGACTTAATGTACGTTCTAATGGTGTTAATCATATCGGTTATTGGTTCTGGGGGTAATATGAATATACCCAATTTACTTAACACCTACCCCACCGCCAGTTTAAAACAATTATTTCCTGACATTTATGTAAACCCCTGGACTGTGGGAAACTCGGTACTCAACATTCTCCCCAACATTCTCACGACAGCTATTCGAACCATAGCAGGTACTATTGGAGGTATTGGTATTCTTAAACTTGTTGATTATTTAATTCTCGAAACACCAATAAAAGGCTTAACTAATATTGGAGCTGAGGCTAGCGGTTCCGTCCTAGGCTTTGGTGGTGGAGGAGGAGGAAACATTGGTGGACTACCATGGTTTATCTTATGGCCCATCAGAATTATTATATTTTTAATAAGTTATGGTTTTGCCGCTCCTTTTTTCATAGCCATACTCATATTGCTGTCGCTTCTTGGTATTATTTTCAGAATTTTTTTTATACTTATGAAAGCGTATATCGAAATACTACTTCTCATTATTTTTTCTCCAATCATACTTTTGTTAGAAGCTATACCTGGACAAAAAATATTTTCCATGTGGTTTAAGCATTTATTCGTTAATTTACTCATGTTTCCTTTAGTAATTGCTTTAATCTTGATCTCTAATATCATCATTGGAATTCAAACTAAAAACCCCGACGCTGTTTGGCAACCTCCATTTCTCTATGGAATCGATGCAAAATCCTTTTCTGTTCTTGTTGGCACGATAATGCTATTTATTATCCCCGACCTTTTAAAAACAACCAAAGCTGCACTTGGCATAAAAGACTCACCTCTCAAAGTTGGACTATCTACTTTGTTTGGCGGAGCAACGGGATTAGCTGCAGGAGCATATGGTGGACTGAGTTCATACGGTCATGTCGGATATGCTTTGAGTCATATTCCTGGAGGGGCGAACTTATTAACGAATCTTACTTCACGATTTACTGGTATCGGTAAAGCTTTCGGAAGAAGACCAAGACCACAAGCTGTTAAAATTGAACCTGGACAATCATTTGACTAATTTAGATATATCTTCTAACTAAATCCAGGAATCCTCAATATTGTTACACCTAGAATTTGGAGTATAAAGACAGAAAACAATATTACAAAAAGTCCTAAAATACACGACGTAAGATATTCTCTCGCCTTTTTAACTCTTTCAGGATTACCACGAGAAGTCTGAAGTAAAAAGGACGAGTACATTATACAAATTAATGATAATCCTGACGCAATGCCAATTCCCCATCCAAAAACTGTCTCACGAAGAAATGTTTTAAGATCTGTTTTAAAACAACCCATACCCGTCCATATACCCGCTCCATTTTGAACACAACTGAGACAATCTGTCTTTTCGTTTGAGGAATGTATGGTCTTACACAAATTGGCTAGACTAGGAGCGGATCCTACAATACACCTACACTCCCCTCCTATATTTTCTGCATTACCCTCAAAACATTTCGGCTGTTCTCCAGCTCCAAAAGTATGTTTAATAAAGTTAGCTGTAGTATTAACTATTTGATTTCCAACTAACGAAAATATTGCATTTATTGGAGAAACAATTCTATCAAAAATCCAACCTACGACTGGGATATCCGGATGCGGTATTTTAAAATTAATATCTATGTTTCCGTTATTGCAACACTTATTATTAGCAGTTCCACATTTAAGCTGGTCTTCAAATTTTTCAAGTTGGTTTGCATCTATTACGTCCGCATTTACAACTTGGGAATTTACAAAAGGTAAAAATAGCAGATTTATAATAAATGCCGATGTCACCAATTTTAATATGTAGGAAGTCATCACTTATATATCTTAGTAAGATTACCTCTTATTTTCAATTGAATTACATCTATCGCTTCTTTGATTCGTCTTTTAAAACTCCTCGAAGAGTAGCGTATAAATATAGCACAAGCAGTAGTGGTAATTTTCTTGTAATAAAGTCTTTGAATAAATCTTTTTTTGTAGAAGCATACTGTTCTCTAAGCACTTTTCCTGGAGTCATATTTTGAGTCTCATGAATTATCTTATTACCTAATGGTATACCCATAAACTTTCTTTCAATAACTAATGGTCTATCTGGTAATCCTCCCTGATAACTCAAGTCGTATGGGCCTTCTTTTGGCAAGATTCTTTCACGCTCACAAGTAGTAATAAATAAGTCTACATCATCAGGATCCCACTCCCAAACACCGCGCCATGTTCCTGCAAAATGTGCTGCGAGTGAGTTTGGTCTTCCTGCAGTTAACAATTTTGTAATCAGATTGGTAGACGCCACATCTTTCTTAAAATAAGCAGTGGTCAACCCTACCATGTACGTTGCAAATCTTGTTGAAATCTCCTGACCATGTATCTGTTCCAATATAGTCTTCATTGATTTCAAGCTTTTGGTTAACTCCCCCATATCTTTGTTTTGACTAATCGAGATTGGATGAAGAAGGTCTAGATATTTCTGCATTTCTTGAACAACTCCTTGTTCAATCTGACCAGTATCTTTTAGGGATCTCGATAGAGTTCTTGGCCCTGATGAACGAAAAGCTAAAAACGCAGTGTCCAACTCTTCCGTTGCTAACGCAAACGGAATTTCTCTATTTTTAATCTTACCTTGAAGAGTATCTAACGCATTTTTATCCTGTACTACGTCATTAATGGTATGAAATAATCTCACTACTTTCTCAGTATCGTACGACGAACCCGTTAAGTACTTTCTAATACTCTCTTCGGTAACTTTATAGTCATCTGTTTGAAACTGTGAGAGATCTTTTTTATCATCTGGTTGCTTCTTGAGAAAGTCCCTCATCTGTTCACTTATATCTGCTCGCAGTTTCACCTCGACAAACTCCAAGCCCCTCATAATTTTAGTAAGTTCATCACTGTCCCATCCGAGCTTTAATCGCGTCAGTTCCCACAATCTTATACCACCTTCTGCTTGACGATCCCTCTCAATTCGTACCACCTTTGTTGGCATACGTTGATGTAATAAATTAATGAATACTTTACTCATAAAAGATCCTTCGTATTCTTGTAGTTTTGGTTTTATCTTTTTTATTTTTTGCTTTATTCTAGCCTTATCTTTATCGTTTGCCTTTTGTAATTGCGCTTCAAGACTGGTATGTTCTGCACGTAGATTGTGATATTCCTCTTGAGGGAAAAGACTAGATAAATCAGAATTGTTTAGATATTTCTTACCTAGATAAGAAAAAAGCTCGTCTTTTTGCTTATCAGTCATTGCGAAAATCTTCTCCTTATCGTCTAACGTTTTCACTGCTTCGTATCCGATATTTTCAAGTGCCCTAAAAGATGCCGGGTAATCTAACGTATTTGCCGTGCTACCCTCATACTGCAACCACCCTTCAGTTGCAGCTACCATACGCCAGCCACCTCGCGTAATAAGACTTCCCCCTCGTCCAATATTAGGAAGGACATCAATAAACATTGTCCCACCAGTCATTTTCTGATCAATCTTACCTTCTAGGAAGGATGCTTTAAAAGCTTCTAAATTTTCCCACAACTTAGTATGATCCCATTTTCGCATAAGCTTTGGGTCTGTCATCCATACAGGCATATAAATCAATGGACCTTTATCAACTCCTTCGGCCTGCCAACGTAAAAAGTGGTGTAAGGGATTTAGCGGTGTTAATGCAGCAGTGTCATTTGTATAATAACTACGAAATGTTGGGAGTCCTTTATCAAACGTTACGTTTGGATCTGCCCATGCAGCAGTCTCCACCTCGCTTAACCAAATACCCTTGGCCAATCCTATCCCCATAGAAAGAGCTCGACGAAGTCTCCACTGCTCTCCACCGTCATCAAGTTCGGGATAGAATTGCTTAAGATCTTCTGAAACACGCTGTTGAAATTCAGATTCGATTTTAAAAAAGTCGTCACTAAACATATCGGACTGGTGTATCCATCCATTTTGAACAAACTCTTCCTCTAGATATTTTGTGTAAAGCCTAAATGCCGTCATAAACTTGTCGCTGTCTGGAAGATGCATCATGGTGTCAATATCACCCGAGTTAATCTTTTCTGCATAAGCGCCCAGCTGTCCCCAAAACCCATTCTCTCCCCCTTGCTGAAAATAAAAGGACCTCACGTTATGTAAATATTCTCTGATGTGATCTTCTGTGTCTAGTTGATTTGCTATATTGTCCAGAAACTCAGAGAGTCCAACTTCCTGTCGACCAGGAGTCGGAATACACTTAGTCACGGTAATAAGCTTTTTAGGATTGTCTGGATCGTTTGTGTCAATTTCTTTTTGACCTAAATCACGAATTGCATGAAGTCTTAAAAAGGCCTTATCCATTAATCCTTCTGGTAGATGCTTCGCCTCATTTTCCAATCGTAACGACATTGCACGAATTGCAGTCTTGAAGTGTTCTGTCGCAGACTCAATATTGTCATAAAATCCTCCCTTACGCTTAATTGTTTCAAAATCTTCCCTGGGACGTTCACGATCAACACGTGAAAACATCTTGCTAAACGTAAGTACAATTTTCCCTTCCATAATTCTACTTATCTCTTCTTCAAGTTCTGTTCCCTCTGGAGCTCGATGATGTCTTGCATGAAATTTAGCCTGCGCTTCGCCTGTAATTTTTTGTACTAAAACATCAAGACCATTGAGGGTATAAAGAGCTTTCACTGTCTCTTGATCTCCTTGTTCTAAAAACGTCCTGTAATAATTGTTCCAATCTTGATCAAACTTATGTTCGCCCATCTCCTCATTATTAGGATGGGATTTATCGGGCAACTCTCTTTCTGTAGGTCTTCTTGTTTGTTCTGTTCTTGGTTCTTCAACGGGTTTTATTGGCTCGTCTTTTGGAATTGGTCTTTCATTGTGTTCTGCCATATCTTCGATTATAACAGCTTGATAAAGTGAAAAAATTGAAAATGAAGATTTTGGGAAATAATGAAGGGCTAATATGATATACTTAAGATTCCGCGGCTTTATTGAGTATATTTACCGTTAACGAGTCTTTTCTTACTTCTTCCCACTTCCAACAATCGCTGCATAGAGATTTGAAAAGAAGAAAGTTGAGCAAGTCAAACAACAACGTTAAAGGAGTGAGGAGTAATAGGAGGATGTTAGAAAAGATCTTCTGACTTTTCTTCATGTTTTTCTGCTCCCTTAGAGTCGATCACCAATCGTCTATCTCTACCCTCGCCTTGAGAATACGAGGTAAGATCTGGGTAATTTTTGGTTACATATTCATGTACGAGTTTTCGCTCATACGATGAAAGACCTCGAATATATGCAGATGCATGTGTGTCTATTGCTTTTTGTGCGTATTTATCAGCAATCTCATGAAGTCGCTCTTCCTGTTTCTCTCGATAATCGTTTACGTTCATCAAGACCTCAACCGATTCTCCAGCTTTCTTATACATGACAACTTCAAGTATTTTCTGAAGTGCTTTAATCGTCTCTCCGTGTCGTCCAATGACTACGGGTGCCTCTTCGTCAGTCTTAACGGTCACGTGATAAACACCAGCGTCTTCGGTGACTTCGACTTCAAACTTGTCGACGATCTTTGTAAGAAGTTCTTGAACCTCTGATTTAATTATTTCTGCTTTATCCATACGGACTTTTAACTTTTAGAGTTGCGATATTGTATTATACTGAAAATTGAAAAAATGTTCCAGTAAAGCGACAAACCAACCGGTAAACTAAACGCAAACCATCCAATAAATAGAGGGAATATGTATTTCATCTGCATGTTCATAGCTTTCTGAAAGTCTTCTCCCGAACTCGTCTTCTCTGCTTTTTTATCTTTTGATTCTTTGGTAGGCTTGCCATCCAAAGCTTTAGCGGCGGATGGTTGCATTGTCTGCGCCTGGTAATACTGTAAAACTGCAGTAATCACGGGAATAAGATAGTAGTATCCAAGTCCTGCTTTTTGAGGTGACAGCGCAAGATTAAATCCAAGAAAACCAGGATCTATTGTGATTATTTTTAAGAATGGCGCATAAAGAACGCTGTTAATATTTGCAATGACCTTCGCGCCATTACCGTTGAGAAGAAATACCGACAATGTCTGATACAATCCAATGAAAATAGGAATCTGAATGATCATGAACAAACAACCTGAAGCCGGATTGATACCCGCCTGTTGATACAACTTCATCTGTTCTTGCTGTAGTTTTGCTTTGTCTCCCTTATGTTTTTTCTGAATCTTATCCAAATGTGGTTTAAGCTCCTGCATTTTCTTGGCAGTATGAAGCTGCTTGTGAAAAAACGGGTTCAGGATAAGTCGAATAAATACCGTCAATGCAATGATCGCAAATCCAAAAGCTCCAGGAAGGTGTACTTTCTCAAATAAAGTGTGGAATAAAACAAGGAGATTAAGTATTGGGATGACAAAAAGATCGTTGAAGAAGTTGTGAGATATCATTATTATATAGTTAGCTTCTTACGCCCCTTAAGTCTTCTGCGTTTAATAACTGCTCTGCCGTCTTTGGTTGACATTTTTTTCAAAAAACCATGCTTACGCAATCGTTTTTTCTTCTTTGGCTGATAAATTTGTTTTCCCATTAATTTTCTAAAATATATTTATTTTTAAATTTGTGATGAACTGAGTCTGTGACAAACGGAACAAAGGGATGAAGAAGAACGAGACTCTTAAGCAAAACCTCTTCTAGCACCTTTAGAACACTAATATTACCATTTTTTACTTCTTCTTTCAACTTTTCAATGTAATGATCCGCCAATCGGTGCCATACAAACTCATACGTCAACCCAAACGCCTGCGAATACTGATGCTTCTCCATCTGCAAATGATACTCTTTCTCAATTTTTTGAAACTCATTAGTTAATTCATCCATCGTTTCTTTTTGTTTTGAGTTGTCGTTTTGAACTTTGAACTTTGAACTTTGAACTTGAGGAAGATTTGTGTAAACAAATCTTCCGATGTTCCATATCTTATTCGCAAAATTTCGCATTCCTCGCACTTTATCCTCTGAAAATCGCTGATCCACACCCGCTCCTACTTCGAAAATTAAAGAAGCGCGAAGCGCATCTGCGCCATACTTATCAACCATGGTAAGAGGATTTACCACGTTACCTTTTGATTTACTCATCTTTTGCCCCTTAGAATCTCGTACCAGTCCGTGTAGATATACTTCTTTAAAGGGCACCTTCTCGGTCGCGTACAGTCCAAGCATGATCATGCGACATACCCACCATGGCAAAATATCATAACCCGTCTCCATCACAGACGTAGGATAAAAATAATTGAAAAATGAATTGTCATCAAGCTTTTCACTTTGCACTTTTAACTTTTCGCTTGAGCAACTCATCAAAGTTGCGAATGGCCACTGTCCCGAAGAAAACCACGTATCAAACGTATCAGTGTCTTGTTCAAAATCACAATCTCCACAGATCTCACACTTCTTCGGCTTTTCCACACTCACAAACCACTCCTCGTCTTTCATACAACGATATGCCGGAATCCGTATTCCCCATACTATCTGCCGTGAAATATTCCAGTCATGAAAATTAGTAAGCCAGTCTATTGCTATTTTTTCAAACCGTTTTGGCGTAAACGAAATCTTCTTTGATTTTATTGCTTTAACTGCATTCTCTGTAAGTGGCTTTACTTTTACAAACCACTGAGGCATAAGCATTGGCTCAAGTGTCCGTGCGCATTTATAACACGTCGAGACAACGTGAATATAATCGTTATCCACTTTAGCCATTAAGCCTCTTTTTGTCAGATCCGCAACTACAAGCTCTCGCGCTTTTGCCACCTTGAGTCCTTCATACTTCCCTGCAACCGCTGTTAATCGACCTTCAAAATTGATTGTTTGTTTAAACTCAAGATTGTGACGTTTGGCGATCTCAAAATCGTTGAAGTCGTGCGCTGGAGTTACCTTCATGACCCCAGTACCAAACTCTGGATCAACAACATCATCTGCGATAACTTTTAGTTTAAAAGCACCGTTCAAACCTTCTACTTCAACGTCTTTGCCAATCCACTGCGCATATCGTTTATCTTTGGGATTTACCACAACCGCAGTGTCACCAAACTTGGTCTCAGGACGGACTGTTGCAAGAGTAAACGGACCATATTTCATATAATACAGAGGGTCTACTCTTTCGACGTGATTTACTTCCAAGTCAGAGAAGCTGGTACCACAGTGCGTACAGTAATTAACCAATCGATTGTCTCTGTAGATAAGTCCCTCATCGAACATCTTCTTAAATGTTTTATATACTATGATCATTGTGTCTTCGTCGAGCGTGAACTTCTTCTTACTCCAGTCGAGAGCAAATCCTAGCTTACGCAGTTGATTCTCCATGTTTCCCCTATTTTGTTGCACAAAATCCCAGATCATTTGATAGAGCGTATCGCGATCGTAGTCAAATCTGCTTTTCCCTTCTTTTTTCAGATGCTTCTCAAATACAAACTGTGTCTCAAAACCAGCATGATCTGCGCCCGGCAACCACAATGTATTAAACCCTTGTAGTTTACGGTAGCGAATCATAATGTCTTCATATACATACATTGCATGCCCCATATGAAGATCTGCATTAGCGTTAGGTGGAGGAAGTATTATGCAGAATGACTTTTCTTTCTTGAAATTTTTATCAATTGTGGCCTTAAAAAGATCTTTTTCTTCCCACTGTTGATACAGTAAATCTTCGTGCTCGGATGGAATAAACGTTTTGTCCACGAGTTATTATACCGTATAATAATTAGCTATGGATTGGCTTACTTCTTCTCTTCAATGGTACGCGATGCTCCTACTCCTCGGCCTCATCTTCTATCCCATATCGACCAAACTCTTTGGAGCTTTTATCGACCGAGGGTATCCGTTTGCCAAAACCATAGGGATTTTACTAGTCAGTTACGCTATTTTTCTTTTGGGATTTATTTTCCCGCCTTTTCATCCTATAACGCTTTCGCTCGTTATCTTTGGGTTTCTTATCTTCAGTGCTATTGTACATCGATCAAAAAGTAAGGAAAAAAATCACATTAATCGAAGGTTGATTATTTTTGAAGAATTTCTCTTTCTAGCTTCGTTTTTGTTTCTTGCATGGATGCGCGGTCATGAACCTTCGATACACGGACTCGAAAAATTTATGGACTTTGGCTTTATGAACTCTATCCTCAGATCAAATCACTTTCCTCCAATTGATATGTGGCTCCCTCCTCGTTCAATTAACTACTACTATTTCGGTCATCTCACGGGTAGCGTACTCATTAAGCTTTCGCAGATAAAACCGTCAATTGGTTACAATCTTGTTCTCGCTACTATTTTTGCTCAAGGAATTACGCTCACATTCTCTTTTATCATCAACCTTATATTGTCATTGAAGTCTCGTATTAACACCATAAAACTAACTGTATTTGGTCTTGTTGGAGCGTTTATAGTCAACTTAGGAGGGAATCTCCACGCGATATATCTTTTTACCAAGGGGTATCCTAATGAGAACCCCGTTCCTTTCTGGACAATACTCTCTTGGTTTAATCCAACACATTACTGGTATCCAAACGCAACGAGATTTATTCCATTTACCATTCATGAATTTCCTTCGTATTCATACGTGGTAGCGGATCTTCACGGCCACGTCTTCGATATTCCATTCGTTCTCCTTACTCTCACCCTCCTCTTCGTCTTCTTCACCAACAAAAAACTTCACAATTCATCACCTGCCTCACCAGCAGGCGGGTTCGTAATTCGTAATTCGATATTATTCGGTTTTTTAACTGCAATCCACTACATGACCAATGCGTTTGACGGACCGATCTATCTCTTACTTATATTTTTGTGCTACGTATCGCTTTTTAAATTCTCAAAACGCTTTTTCTTGAGCATAGGAGTCACCATTGCATCATTCATTGCTTTTTCTCTCCCATTCACGCTTACATTCCAACCATTTGCCAATGGGATTGCTATGAACTGTGCGCCGCAGTTTCTTATTACTCTCAAAAAGATCGGTCCCTTCTTATTCGAAGCAGATAAATGTCAACCATCAGCATTATGGATGCTTTTTGTCCTATGGGGATTCTTTTTAATCAACTTCATTCTGTTTGCACTCAGTATATTCACCGGGAAAAAGAGAGAAACACCCGAACAATCTGACTTTTTCATATTCATTTTGTTCTTTCTTGGGACGATACTTATTCTTATTCCAGAATTTTTTTATGTTAAAGATATCTATCCTGCACATTTTCGCGCAAACACCATGTTCAAGCTCGGATACCAAGCTTTTATTATGATGGGAATAGCCTCAACTTATGCGTTATTTCGTATGTCTAAGGTTAAAAGAGTTGTTTTCTCCTTACCATTCTTTTTGATTGTTCTGTATCCATTTTTCTCCTTTCCTTCGTACTACAGTCTTGACTCGAAAAACAAAGTACAGCTTGATGGAATCGAATGGCTTACAGAAACATATCTTGAAGACAAACAAATCGTTGAGTATTTAAATACGCAGATTAAAGATCAACCTGTCATACTAGAGGCTCAAGGAGACTCGTACACTGATCATGGTAGAATATCGGCCAACACCGGTCTTCCAACCGTCGCTGGATGGCAGGTACATGAATGGTTGTGGAGGGGCTCCCACAAGGTCGTAGGTGACCGCATTCCAGACATCGAAGCCATGTACGAATCCCACGATGTTAATAAGACAAAAAATCTTCTGAAGAAATACCACGTACAGTACATCGTCGTATCTCAGCTTGAGAGAAAGAAATATAAAAAACTATACGATGATAAGTTTAGAGTGTTGGGAAAGAAAATATTTGAATCAAGTAATGGGTTTGGGGCTTTGTACCAGGTAAAATAAACATACTCTTGACAATACAAAAGCACTGTGATATTTTCTTTAATTGAGCATTACTACTCGTCGTCCCCTAAATACGAGCGATAGTGATGCTCATTTTTTTTATTAAGTTTTTGCTCCGCAATTGTAACAGCTCATTCTTCAAAAAAAATCCATCTTTACCGTACTCCCTTTCTGATAGATTTTTGAGTCCTTTGACTGCGACCGATACTCTCATAAATTTAATATAAACAGGATAAAAATATTTGTCAAGACCTATAGAAAAATAGCACTACACTATAAGATATCTCATAGTAAATAGAGTGACGATTGGGTCGTCTTATCAACCTAATATTATTTGTTCGCATTTTGTGGACAAAGTAAGTATAATGACTCCTATTATTATGAAAGTATCGATTCTCACCTATAACCTTCTCTTAAATAAAGCAGCAAAAGAACTGGAACAAATCATAGGCTCGCATAATCCCGACTTTTTGTTTTTCCAGGAATTAGCTACGGATGACAAGAATTTACGCACTATTGAAAAGCTTAATTACCGCCTGGCAGACTACTCCAATAGCTTCATGAGGTGGGGGAAGATCTACGGAGTTGCTACTTTTTACAAACCTCAAACATTCAACCTTATCAACTCAACGAGCTTTAGTCTACCTAGTAGCCTCTATCAAATGATCACCTTTATTATAAAAAATAAGAAAAATCCCCGCACAGTGCTTAGAAACGAATTCCAGTGTAAGAAAAATGGTAAGTTTATCACAACGTATAATATTCACCTTACTCCTGTTGCAACTAATACGCTTAGACTCAAACAGATAATCAATACATTTCACGATCTCCATTTAAGTAAAAAAAACTCAATAATCATTGCTGGTGACTTCAATTATCCATATGGAAGGAAGAAATTTGAAACAATTATTCAAAAATACAAGCTTAAAGAAGCAACAAATAATATCGACTATACGTTGGAACGGAAGATTCTGAAGACGTTTTCAATTAAATTGAAACTTGACTATGTTCTTTATAAAAACATCAAAATAGCCTCGAACAAGAAAATTCAGGTGAAATACTCTGACCACTACCCCATCCTTTCAACTTTTACCCTCTAATAGCGGGAGAAGAAGTCTTTGATTTGTTTCAAATATACGTCCTTATCCTTTCTTGTCAGCTTCTTACGATAGAGATGTCCTCCCATTTCGTAATTAAAGATCTTTTCTTTCACGTCTCCTTTGAATAACGTGTACACCGTCCCAACAAGAAGTTTATACATCGACTGGAACCTACCCTCTCTACGAATCCTTCTGAATGAGAATTTTATTTTAATATTATTAAGCGGTTTGGCACGCACACCCCAGATTTTTGCTTTTTGAATGAGATTGTGGTCTTCAGATATGTATAACTCTTCTTCAAATCCACCAATTTGCATAAATAAATTCTTTTGAATGATAATTGAACCTACCGATGATAAGGGCTTACCGAACGACTGTGATGCTTGAATTACAAAATTGACAAGCTGATAAAACGCTTTTGTCTCGGGCGTGCTATCCTCAGGATCAACATACGGTAAGAAAAGCAATCCTTTTTGTTTTTCGATGAAAGCCTGCAAACGCTTAGTAAAAGTTGGATTGATCCTGCAATCTGCATCAATAAAAATAAGAAATTCCCCCCTGCTTTTTACAGCCCCAAGATTGCGCTGAAATGACACGTTTCGCATCTTACTTTCTAAAAAAATAAGCGGCAACACAGTTCCGAACTGTGCAGCCTTAACTTTCGTTTGATCGTCTGACTTACCGTCCACAATAACCACCTCAAAATTCTTCATTTTCTGATTGTGTAAATCGGCAAGAAGTCGAGGAAGATACTTCTCTTCGTTCAACGTGGGAATAATTACAGAAAATAAAGGACTCATATAGCGTTTTTGATTATACCATCATTCCATTTGATACAATAGATAGATGAAGATTTCGGTTGTGATACCGGTGTACAACGAGGAAGAGTATATCGAACCTTGTCTTACCAGTCTCATGCAACAAATTGAACCTCCAGACGAAATAATTGTCGTTGATAATAATTGTACTGACGATACGGTACAGATTGCAAAACAGTTCAATGTAAAAATCGTCAAAGAAGAAGAACAGGGAATGGCATTTTCTCGAACAAAAGGCTTTAACTGTGCTCGATATGACATCATTGCTCGATGTGATGCTGACGCGATTCTTCCACCCAACTGGACTCAACGAATCAAATTAAACTTCGAAAAACGGAGACGAATCGATGGTCTCATTGGCCTAAATACATTCTACGACTTTCCTTTAAGGAATATAAAACTGATGAATAAGGCCGCTATTTTTCTTGTTAAAGAAATTGCCGGACATTATCCACTGTTTGGCACGAGTATGGCTATCTCAAAAACCGTTTGGGACAGTATCAAAAATGAAGTGTGCCTCAATAACGACGACTTTCACGAAGACATTGATCTAAGTATTCATATTCATAACAAAGGCGGTATTATTGTTTTTGATCCTAAATTCCTTGCGCAATTTTCCGCACGAAGACTCAAGAAAAATCCGTATGAGTTTTTTATCGATTACCCTTCACGAATAATAACTACCATTAACGGACACTCATCTGCGACTTAAACATCGCTTCAATTTCTTTCAAGGTAGTTGCGTCTTCTGGTTTACGATCATCTCTAAAATGTTCTAATCGCGGAAATCGTAACGCATACCCCGCCGTATGAACGGGTGAACGAGAAATTTCGTCCGCACGTATTTCAACGATAATCTCAGGCTTGACCCATGCGTCTACCCCTGTTGTTCTGTCAACTTTATATAAAGCGGGCTTTGTCTTTGATTTATATTTCGTGCATCGCTTCTTAAGTTGAATCCATTCCTCATCGGTGAGTCCGGTCCCAATCTTTGATACGGTAACAAAAACGTCCTTCTTCTCGTCATAAACACCAGCCAAAAACGCACCAATTCCAAACGCAGTTCTCTTACCCTTTCCTGCGTCATAACCCATGACCAAACAGTCAACGGTATCTGTTATCTTACTTGCGTAACTTCTCTTAAATTTAATCCAGTTTGAAGCTCGAGCTCCTGCGCGATACACTCCGTCCAACTTCTTGGCAATAATACCCTCAAGACCTCGGGCAATGGCTTCATCAAAAAGCGCCTCTATTTTTTTAGGATCGTCAACTACATCTTCTTGCGTCACAACGAGCGTATCTTTAAATGTGTCTCCTGAGATTTTTATAGATTTCAATAATTGCTTTCGCCTTTCGTGAAAAGGAATGTTTATATAATCCTCCCCGTTACAATACAACAAGTCGAATGCAAAAAGTCGAAGCGGGATTTCTTTTGCTTTTTCTGCAATGTTGTATTTTCTCTTTCGCTGAACGGTTTCTTGAAACGGTAAAAAACTACCAGAATACGGATCAAATCCAATAGCTTCACCTTCAAATATGATTTCATCTACTCGTATTTCTCGCTCTATCCCTTCAACAAGATCAGGATACATATGGGTCACATCTTCTAGATTCCTCGAGTATAACCTAGTCTGATTTTTACTGTAATGAATCTGCAAACGGAATCCATCATATTTGGGTTCGATCGCACATTTTCCTATTTTATCTATGATCTCCGCTCCCGATGACAAGCGCTCTGCTCTCATCATAAGAATTGGCGTAAATACAGCGGGCTTAATCTTGTGAAGATTTTTATCTCGTGATTCTTTTATCGTCTTGCCAAGAAGTCCAAGATCGGGTCGCACATGATACGCTGACTCAATTTGCGTACGAAGACTTTTATCTTTTTTCAAATACCAAGAGAATGCGTCAAGAACTGTCATGTCCGAGAATCCAAGACGAAGCACGCCTAAAGGAATACGTATAACATAGCGGCATGATAACGGATCTAATTGTCTAAACAAATGAGACAGAAGACTTATTTTGGCTTCCTGTGATTTTTCACCTGATTTCTTTGCAATCTCTAAAAGTCGTTCATATACCTCGCTTATCGAAAGATCTTCTTCTTCAAATGAAGAGTAGAGTTTTTTGAAATGCTCAATCGTATCACCCAGATCTCCTATTTTTTTATAATGATCATCAAATAATCTCTTCTCCAGATGCAACGCAGACAAGACAGCGCGCGAAATAATCTTCTCTCCCAAACCAAACTCAACAGACGCAAACTGAGGAGCAACTCTCCCTTGCATTAAATATAGCGCCTTATCAATCTCATTGATATGAAGCTTATCAATAAGCTCTGCAAGAAGATGCGTTATAGTTAAACGAGAAGATGAATTCTCGATTTTTTGAAAGTATATTGCCAGTTCGCGAAATTTCATATATCTTACGCCATTATATATCGAGCGGCTTTTGTACTCCCTACCTTTTTAATAAGATTGTTACTGACGAGATCTTTAATATCTCGCAAGACCGTGTCTTCTGAGACGTCTGGAAATAGTGAAGAAAAACTTTGATTTTGTAAGTATCCTATGTCTTGAATGTACTCAATGATTTTGGTCTGGCGTTCGGTAATATAGATCTGCTGACCAAATTTCTGTTTCATTTTGACATCTCTTGAAAGTCGCAGTATTTTTTCTTTGATTTTTTCAAACTCAGATGCTGCACCACTCGTAAAATATTCTAGCCATGAGGTGAGATTTCCGGCCGATGCTTTTTGAAGATTTTGATAATAAGAAACTGCGTCTTTATCATAATATTCCTCAAGCGAAAAAAATCGACGTATATCATACCCCCCCAAAAGAAGTACTAATGTTGCAAGCACTCTCGCTACTCTTCCGTTACCATCGATAAACGGATGAATACGAACAAGTTCGTGATGAACAATCCCCGCTTTTAAGACGGGGTGAAGAATGTCTTTATCCTGTTGATTAACCCAGTATAAGAATTCACGAATGAGAAATGGTACTTCAAGTGGAGTTGGTGGACGAAACGTAACTTCCCCAGTCGAAGAGTTTTTTACCACAACCTGTTTGGTACGATACTCTCCCGACTGATCCTGGGAAAGAATATTACTTACGATAATCCTGTGCAGTTTTTTAATAAGCGTATCGGTTATTTTTTCAATTTTGCGCTTTGCTTCGTCATCAATAAACTCAACGACTTTTCGATAATTAATAATCTCCTCTATGTCTCTTGGACGCGCGATAACATCTTTACCTTGGAGTACTTCTTTGGCTTCGTCTTTATGAAGTTTATTTCCCTCGATGTGCGTGCCATGAAAGACCGAACGAACGACCGCGTCCTCTTTAAATTGCTTTTCCCATAAGGGAAGAAGTGGTGCATGACGAATAACCTCTTCAGATGCTTCGATACGAGAGATTGCGTTGAGAATTTTATTGGTTATCTCATATGAAGGCTTAAACATGAACAATATTATATCAATAAGTTGACACAATAGTGCTTTTGTAATAGACTGAAGCTCATGATTTACGCGCTTCTTACCAAGGTTAATTTAGCAGATCCCCGCATCAATCCCACTGCTCAGTTTGGCGACTTCGCATCAATTCTCAATTTGGTAATGCCGATTATAATGGCGGGCGCTGCTCTTACCTTTTTTGGAATTATGTTATATGGCGCATACACTATTATTACAGCAAGTGGTAACCCGGAAAATATCACTAAGGCTCAGAAGATCTTTAAGTTTGCTATCATTGGACTTGTTATTGTACTTGCGGCTTTTTTGATTATAAAATTAATTGAGTTTGCAATTAATACAAACATACCTGGTATCTGACTATGAAACTTGCGGCTAACGATTTAAAAGGTTTATTTGGAGAAATTACACCCCCTCCGGGGTCGCCCGATGTCTCTGATCCTGGAGCGGCTCTTGGACTAGGACTTACCGTAGCGCTTCGACTATTTTTTATCGTTGCCGGGCTCGCCGCACTTCTTTACATGCTTTTGGGTTCATTTGATTGGGTTACCTCAAGTGGAGAAAAAGAAAAAATAACCAAAGCTCAGCAACGAATTCGTAACGCAGTCGTTGGTGTTCTCATTATGGTTACCGTACTTGCGCTCATTGCAACGCTTGAAACAATTGTGTTTAATGGTAAATTCTGCTTTGGTTTAACTTGCGCTATTAAAATCCCCCGGCTTTAATCAAGTCCTACTGAAAATATTTTTTTATTGACTAATACGTACGCTTTTGTTCCATTTACAATAAGATCATTGGCTTGGGTAAACACGGCCGACCCTACTTGACGCTCATAATCTCCGTCTTTGTTGATGATGTATATCGAACCTCTTTTCTTATCCCATGCATAAACTTTTTCTTCTTCTTGTGAAGTAATTACTTTGTTTATGTACATATTTTTCTCAGGAAAAACAGGAGCAAATCCATCACGTAAACCAGACGTGTATTTTAAAACGCTCCCTCCATCGGTTATATAAACCGACCCGTCAATGGCAAATGACACCGCCTCCTGCAGCTCCAGTGGCGACTTAAAATAAGTAGATTTCTCAGAGAATCCATCCTCAACAGGAATATATTTATAAATCGCATTCTTTGAGGAGTCAAGTACGTAAAGATTATTGTTGAAATTATTCATACCACTAATCACACCCCAGTCTTTATCGTTTTCAATTACCTTCTTAATTTTTCCGTCTGTTCCCACCTTAAAAATGCCGGTATTTTTTTTATGGAAAAAAATCTCATCGTTTTGCACGGAAATCGATTGAATTTGATCTGCATTTCCTACTTCATAGCTTTCAAACGATTTTTTTTCTAATGAAAAAGCATATACGGCACCATTTGCATCAAGAATTGCACTTGAAACACCGTCATTTGCAAAGAGTACACCTTTGGCGCTTTTATTCTCCAAGGATAGATCGTAAAACTCTTGATGTGATTTTTTTTCTTTTTTGAGCATCGCTCCTTCTTTTTCTTGAATCAGCGCTTCAAGTTTTTTGAATTCAGACGTACTACTTGATTTAACATCTTCTCTGAGTTTTAACAAATCTTTTTTTGCATCGTTAATAAGAGCGGTAGCACGAGCTTGATTAAGAAAAGCGACTTCTTCAGCCTGTTGTAACTTACCTGTAATCAGCTCAGTTGCATACGCAATTTTCTTCTGGTCGCTCTCTGATGATTTGCGCAAGTACCCCAAACCAGTACTCCAAAAAAACACCATTATCAAAAAACCAACGATGACAAAAGTTACCGCTTTCTTTTTGTTCGAAAAAATAACGGCTAATTTTGATTTAATTTTGAGAACTATCGAATGCATCGACTCAACAAATTGAGGTTTACTGACAAATTCCGCAACTTCTTGCTCTTGAACAACCTCCTCTTGGGAAAATAAAAGCGCAAGTGCAATCAGATCTGTATCATCACCTTCTTTTAATCTTGGTGTTATTGCGTCGATAATCATTGCGCTATCTCCACGATTAAGAAGTGATATAAATTCGTGCTCATCATGAAAATGTGAAACAAGTTTTTGTGTCGTAAGAAATACAAAGTCATTGTCTTCAATATATCCCGTTGCTCCTTTGGTTCCGGTAATTACCTTGGCGGTCTGACCAGAACGCTTAATATAAATCACACCTATATTGTCTGTATGAATGAGGAGTCTCCCGTCAGTTGTTCTAAAGCATAAAGCAAGAGAGAAGCTAAGAGGTATGTTGTATTCTTTAATCTCACTTGTCACGATGTTTTCTAGTTCTGCGAGAGTATTAGGTAGTTTTTCGTTGACAAGAAACGCTAATTTTTTGAGTATTTCTCTTCCTCGATCGTGTTCTAGTCCGCTCTCACAATCAAGAATACATGAAAAACGTTCTTCTGAAATAAATCCGGCAAAACCCGTTTCGCTTTCGGCTCCGAGATAGACGTGAAACTGGGATGTAAACATAACTCCTTCTTACATCATAGCAAAAACGTCGATGCAAGAAGCGCAAGCGCAAGGATAAGCTGTAGACGTGAAATAAGAAGAATAACATTATTTACCATTTCTTCTTCCATGACTGATCGTATCATCACTCTCGTTTGTCTTAAAATCACAATTGAGTAGATTAAATAAATGACGGCAAACACTGTCGCAAATGCCCTAAAGAAAAAGTTTGAAATTGAAATGGTTTGTGGGAGTAACCCAAAAAGATCTGTCATGATTTTTCAATAACTTCATTAATCATTCGAACAACGTCTGTTGGACGAGGAATATTGACAAACTCGATATTCACTTCTGATCCCGCTGTCTGAACAAATACATTTCCAAAATTAAAAAGTGATGCAAAATAACCGCCGGACTTTGACGTAACGTCTTCTACTTTGATAAGGCGCGCTTCGGTAAATTCTTTGTAAATAATTGCATGGAAGTCAAGATCAACAATTCGTCTATTGGTAATAATACCGAGATTAAAATAGTACCCAAGAAAATTAAGCCAAAGATACGCCAGAATAAAAACCACTGTCATTCCGTTTAGGAATAAAATTTGTTGTTGAGTAAGGATGGTTGGAAGAAAGGTAGCGTTAACAAAAACCGAAATAACAACGAGAAAGAGAGCGTTTACCACCCAGTATAATTGTGTGATTGGGTGTGCGCGAACCATAAGGACTATCTCCTCGTCTTTATCTTTGGTCTCAAAGTCCAACGCAGGATAGAGACAAAAAGAATGAAAAAGTTTATGACTGGTTGCATGCTCATCCATGTTCCCCATTATACAAAAATATGTTATACTATTGGCTCCTGGTTACTGGAGCGGTTTGGTACCACCTCTTCCCATCCCGAACAGAGAAGTGAAACAAACCAGCGCCGATGATACTCACTCCAAAGCGGGGCTCGGGGAAAGTAGGTCGTAGCCAGGTTTTTTTATGGAGTTTTTTTGTTACGAAACAGAACTTCCTTGGGGACTTCAAATACTTTCACATTTTGTACCTTTTCTTCTTTACACGTTTTAAGAAACGTTTGAATACTTACCTTTGATCCCATGAAGCCGGTTTGCTTTGTAAACTCAAGAGCCGTATCGATCATAGCATCAGTACTCATAAGTCCCATCCGAGATATCGTTTCCATGGTGGAAATGTATCCGCTTAAACCACATGTCTTCTCGCCCGAAAAAGATCCTTTTTTCCACGAATAAAGACAATCTCCTGAAAGGAGTTGTATGGTAGACCCATTTTTATTTTGAGAAATAAGATGTAATTTTTTATTTTTTATATACGCCGTTTTTTCCTTATTTTGACAAACATATTCTTTATTGAGATCTATTTGAACAGTAGTTCCGGGTGTAACTGATACCGATTGCTTTGTGGGTTGTACTTGAGGTAACGCCGGCTGTTTGAATTCTTGTTTTAGCAAAAGCGCGATAATAATCGCAACAATAGGAATTACGATAACGAGCTTTGAAATAAGATGCATGAAGTCGAACTGTTCCTCAGGCTTCATTTTGTTCCTCTCCAGAATCGAGTAATTCCAGTTGGTTAGATTCATCCATCTTGCTTCCTGTTATTGACTCAAGCTCTCCTTTGAGACTTTCATTATTCGTAAGAAGCGAAGTGATCGTCTTTTCTTCACGAGCCCATTTTTTGGTAAACCATTTCTTTTCAATTTCAATTTCTTCTCTTCTTGATTTAAATGCCTCTGAAATCGCTTCAACACGATTTCTAAACTCAATCCCTTGAATGTAATCGAATAACATATCTTTTCTTTCGGTAGTAATTCCTGAGCCAGATTTTGCAATCGCAACCTCCAACAACATCGATCTTAAGACTGTTGCGATTCCGATAATCGACTGATAATCTGAGACCCATATTCCTTCATGACTACCAAAATTCTTCATATTGTTTGGGAGCACATCACTCACTAATACTGCCAAATCTGCCTTAACACTTCTCTTATCTGATTTTAATTTAGTCACCCACTCATTACTCCATGCTTTAGTACGTTTAGATTCCCAGATGATTTTACCCGCTACGTTTCCATGTCTATTCTGTACAACTTGTATAATATCTGCACCGCGAATACCCTTTGGAACCGGTTCGATACTATCAAATACAAACATTGCTCGAAGTGTTTGTTCAAGATGCTCTTCTAAAACTTCTCCCTGTGTTTGTTGGGATCCTTGTTGTAGTTTGCGCTGCATTTCTTCCAACGCCTTCGCCTGTTCTTGAATCTTCTTCTCTTTTTCCAGATCTTTTAATCTGTGCGCCTCTTCGACTTCGTTTTGCGCTCGCTCTTTAATCCGCTGCCTTTCCTCATCCATTTGTCGTTTGACCTTAAGCTCTATTTCTTTTTTTTCTTCTTCAATTTTTTCTTTTTCCTCAAGAAGCTTTAACTCTCGCTCTCTCATCTCGTCTGCTTTGGCTTCTTTGTCTTTAAGAAGTTTCTTAAGATTTGTTACTTCATCCGACTGCTTTTCTTCAAATTCTTTTTTTACTTCGGCAACTGCGCGTTCTTTTGCTTCGTCGATCTGATGCGAGAACGCCTGACTGGCAGGGAACGATTTTTTACAATGGGGGCAGGCTATTAAAGACTGAGTATCAGACATACAGACAATATTGTACTATATATACCTATGCGACGATATTTTTACATAGGTGTACTTTCGTACACTACGATCGTCATGGTTTTTTTTGCCGCTTTTGTTTCTACGGGTTTTTTGCTTTATTACTCATCGCGCAAACTTCAAGCATTTGATTTTGCAAAAAGCGCCCCATTCAACAAATCTGCACAATTTACGTACAACACTTCTCGCATACTTGCTCCTTTGGTAAAACCACTTTTGATTATCACCAATACGAATACTGTTATTGAACGAGGTTTGGATATTGAAAAAAATACAATTAATACCATTGAGTCTGCTGTGATACTTGCAGAACAAATCAAAAGTAAAAAAAATGTCGTCAAACAAATTGAGAAGACAAGCTACCAGCTATCCCAATTGCACGAATCAATTCCCTCTTCAATTACCCAACTCACGTCTACAAAAGAAGAGATTAAAAAAGCACTTTTACTTCTTGATGGACTTCGCATTTTTTATCAAAACTCAGACGGTGAATATCTTGTATTTTTTTTAAATGACCGTGAACTGAGACCTGGTGGGGGATTTATCGGATCGATTGGTTGGCTTTCTCTCAATAATTTAGAAATTGACTCGCTTAACGTCGAAGATGCGTATGAAATCGACGGTAAACTTCAGACACACCACGAACCCCCTTATCCTGTACGAACCTATCTTGAACTTCCTAACTGGTATTTACGTGATTCCAACTTTTCACCTGACTTTGTAGAAAATGTTAGAGTTGCCGAAACGTTTTTGGAAGATTCGATTGGTAAAAGGTCGTATAAAGGAAGCATTGGACTTACAACTCATGCGGTACTTGGAATACTTGACACAATTGGTCCCGTCTATGTACCCGATTACAAACTAACTATCACAAAAGATAATTTTTACGAGACAACTCAGCGCATGGTGGAGAGAAATTTTTTTCCAGGGTCAAGACAAAAACGCAATTTCCTATCTTCCCTTACAACTGCGATCCGGTTAAAACTGGAGGATCAAGAATTGTTACAAAAAAAACTTCTCGTATCGATTATTCGTTCTCTTGATACCAAACACATTATCGTTTCATCCAAACAAAAAGCATTACATAAAACATTGGCAACACTCGGGTGGACCGGAGAAGTAGCCAAACCAGTTTTTGACTATATCTATCCAGTCGACGCAAATGTTGGCGCAAATAAAGTAAACACCTATATTAAACGTAAGTTTCAATCAAACATTACATTTACCAAAACTCACGTAGCTCATACCTTCTCTATTCGTTATAAAAACGACTCACCAATCGCACCTAACCCAGGTGAAACGTACAAAAACTATCTTCAGATATATCTCGCAAAAAATGCGGACGTCTCCTCTGTTTCGGTTAATGGCAATCCTGTTGAAGTACAAAGGAATAATTTGAATCAACATAAAATTGTTGGATTGTATCTGGAGGTAGAACCACAAAAGGAATCCATCATATCGCTAACGTACAAACTTCCCCTCTCACCAAATAAACAAAAGAAGTATCAATTAATCGTGCAAAAACAAATTGGATCAACCAATAATGAATATGAATTAAAAGTTAAAAATAATTCCTACTCACTCACAACACCCTTAGAAAAAGATTTCTTATTTTCATTCGATATAATGTAGATATGCGAATAAAAACTCCTATCAAGTATCTCGTACTTTTTGTGTCTATCGTGCTTATTCTACTAGTAATTAAAAATCAAAAAAAGAACGTAGAGAATGTAAAAACATCCACCAGCACAGGTGAGACAATCATTTTTGATTCAAAGAGGAATGCACAAAATTTTGAGATATATATACGATCCCCAGGTGAGACCCAACCAAAACAAATAACCAACAACTCTTCTTATGATAGTTGGTGGGCAAAAATATCTCCTGATAAAATAAGGGTTTTGTTTTACAGAACGCCTGTTGGAATACATGACCGAGATTATAGTCAAACATCACTTTGGATGATGAATATTGACGGAAGTAACCAACGAATGCTTTTACCACAACACGCTTTTGGATGGGATTTACATGGACATGCGGAATGGTCTCCTGACGGATCAATGCTTATTATGTTTGGTGGTAAAAAACTTAGTCCTCAGATCTTCATCACTGATAATGAAGGTAAGAATCCAAAACAACTAACCTACAGACCCGGTCAGAATCTAGATCCAAGCTGGTCGCCTGACGGAAAGAGCATTACGTTTGTTGCCTGTCTAAATGCAATTTGTTTCCCAAGTGATTATGAAATTTTTACCATGGACAATAATGGACAGAATCAAATGAGAATAACTGATGATAAACTAAGAGATCACGATCCGTATTATTCTCCTGACGGACAAACAATTGCTTGGATTACAAAAACAAGTAACAAAAACATAATTGGAGTCTGGAACATTCGATCAAAAAATATAAATACTCAAATAATCGCCAACGTTACGAATGACGACGCTATAAATAGCAAACCCGATTGGAGTCCAGATGGATCTCGCATTTACTTTCACCGATTGACGCCAGGAAAAAATCGATTTAATATTTTTTCGGTTAGACCGGATGGCACCGAGTTACAGGAAATCTTTTCAGACCAATATAATAATGAGTATCCTCAAGCAGAATAAACTCTACTTTTTCATCCCTCTTCTCATACTTCTTTTTGTCATCGTTAGTGCTTTTATTAAAAAAAGTCCAATCAAACTTTCTAATGAAACAGATGTGACCGAAGACGATGAACAAATAAATGCTATTCTTGAAAATCCGCTTTCCATAACACGTATGAGAAGTCAGGAATATCCGGGAAGTGATTTGATAGTCGAAGGACAATTATCGCCTGGTTCAAATTACAGTCAGTTCGTCGTATCTTATTTGTCAGAAGGTAATAAAATTTACGCCCTTCTTACTGTTCCAAAAGAAAATGGGCATGCCTCGCCGACAGGCGGGTTTCCGGCTATCGTGTTTAATCATGGCTACATTCCCCCACAACAGTATGAGACTACCGAACGATATGTCGCGTATGTTGATTCGTTTGCTCGAAATGGATACGTTGTTTTGAAACCAGATTACCGAGGACATGGAAATTCTGAAGGAGAAGCGTCTGGGGGATATGGATCACCTAACTATACTATTGATGTTTTAAATGCAGTATCGTCTTTAAAAAGACATAAAAGTGTTGATCCGAATCGATTAGGCATGTGGGGCCATTCAATGGGTGGACATATAACGCTCAGGTCTATGGTGGTCACAAAAGATATCAAAGCTGGAGTAATCTGGGCGGGAGTCGTTGCGTCGTACCCGGATCTTTTAACAAACTGGCGAAGAGGATCATTTCCTCCCCCAACCTCAATTCCTCAAAGAGCATTAAGTTGGCGGCAATTATTCTACGAAAAGTACGGAAGTCCTTCGGCAAATCCTACGTTTTGGAATGAAATTTCTCCTAATAATTTTTTGAGTGATATTTCTGGTCCAATACAGATTCACCATGGAACTGCAGACGCATCGGTACCAGTAGGATTTTCTAGAAAACTAGACGCTCAGTTGAAAACAGTTGGTAAACCATCTCAACTTTTTATCTATGAGGGAGACGATCATAATTTAGCGGATAATTTTTCTCTCGCAATGAAGAGATCGGTTGAGTTTTTTGACCAGTATTTAAAGTAGGTAGTTAAACGAATGTGAGAGCTTTTCCTTTTTGATTTGCACGACCTGTTCTTCCAATACGGTGTACATAGTCATCGTATGACGCAGGTTGGTCGTAGTTGATGACGTGAGTAATATCTGGAATATCTAAGCCTCGAGCAGCAACATCGGTTGCAACAAGAATGCGAACTTTATCCTCTTTAAATAATCGTATCGCTTCTCTTCGGTTGTACTGAGTCTTGTCTCCATGAATAGATGCGACTTGAAACCCTTTTTCATATAATGATTGTGATAGTCGCTCTACTCCTCTTTTCGTTTCTCCGAAAATAAGAACTTTTTTGAACTCGTCTTTTTTAAGGAGATCTTCGAGTACGATTATTTTACTCGTTCCATTGATTCGTACAACATCTTGGTCAACATTTGCCGAACTTTCTCGCGTTTTAACCGATATTGTTATAGGATTTTTAAGAAATTCTTGAATAATAATATTGATTTTTGGCGAAACGGTTGCTGAGAAAAAGAGAGACTGTCTTTCTTTTGGAAGAAGTGAGATGAGATGCTTAATGTCAACAATAAATCCCATGTCGACCATACGATCAACTTCATCTAACACAACAGTATTAAACTGAGCTAAATTAAGAGCTCCTCTTTTAACAAGATCCTTCATACGACCTGGTGTCCCAATGACAAAATGAGGTTTTCTTCGAAGTTCAATCAGTTGATTACGAATGCTTGCTCCTCCAATAATTAAAGTTGAGTAAACACTCATACCACGGGTAAGATGACGAAGTTCATCTCTGATTTGTTGACCCAGTTCGCGAGTAGGAAGTACTATAAATACCTTAGTTTGCGGATTTTGAATAATTTTTTGAATGAGCGGAATGAGGAATGCGGCAGTTTTTCCGGTACCTGTATTGGCTATCCCAACAACGTCTTTGCCCTCCATAATGTGAGGAATAACCTTGTCCTGAATGGGAGTTGGTTGCGTATAACCCTTACTGACAATATTTGCTTTTAGTGTTGGGCTTATATCTAGTCCGTCAAACGTCAGTTGAGGCACGTATGCTTCAGCCTCAAGAACAATCTCTGATTTACGAATATATTGAGATTCATTGATCTTAGTTTTAAAAGACCCACGATTGCGCCTCGGGAAAGGTTTACGTGAAAATCGATTATTAGAATAGCGATTATATCTCATGTACTTTGTGGAATAGATCGTGCAGTTAGTTATTAATGAAGAACAGCAAAATCTATCAGAACAATCTTATTATATCACAGACGTTGCGTTATTGCGAGCTTGGAATCGTCACGCCAGCCGGAAGCTTGAAATCCTTCATCTGATTCTGTACATTTTCCATCACGACGCTCATGTCTTGAAACTTAACATTAGTAGGTACTGCAAATAACGAGTCATCAACTATGCCTGTTTTACAGCTATTTTTATATTTTTCGTATGTTTTGGCGAGTTCGTCAGTGTTGGCTGGCTGCGTTTTTGGATTGTCTACTTCTACTTTTTCTGCCTGATCCTTCATGGCGTTTATATCGATAGAATACATTATGCCTGTCTTTTTTACATCACTCCACATATACATTTTAGTGTCTTTTGTTAGCGTGTTTGAATAATCACTCGCACCCAGACCGGTCATCATCATACGTACAGCTCCTGCTTTTATGTACATTTTTGTCTCTTGTCCTTTCTCGTTTTTAAATGAACAGGTCATGCTCGCTGTTTTCGAAAGAAGAGCGTCTTTAAAAGAAGTTAATGGGTTGCTGCTTTCTTCGACTTGTTGGTCGGTGTTTCCGGTTGATTCAGCATTTCCAGAAGGTTTGTTTTGATTCATGAAGTAATATCCACCACCAAGCAAACCCAGAACAATTAAAACAAGCACTATGCTCATTACTTTTTTAGACATATACGCCAACTATAAAACTCAATTTAAATAATGTCAAGGGATATTCAACTTGAGGACTTTGTCATCTTCGGGCTGTGGAGTTCCTCTTCCGTCTTGATTGCTTGTCGTGATATACAGAGAACCATCAGGTCCTACAACGACATCTCTCACTCTACCGAGCTCTCCTTTAAATAGTTCCTCCACCTTTCTGGGAACACCATTTTCAAGAACAGTCTTATATACTCCCTGTCCTCTAAGTCCTCCAAAGAACAGCGTATTATTTCGATACGCAATCCCAGCAGGCGCCCAGGTGTCATTTGCTCCAGAGTGCAAAATAGGCGTAATCATTCCTTCTCTCGTCTCATCTCCTTGTATTACCGGCCAACCATAGTTTTTTCCTTTTTCGATTCGATTTAACTCATCAAGTCCAGATACAATTCCTGAACGACCATGCTCGGTCGACCATAATATTCCGTTTTTATCCCATGTCAATCCTTGTGGATTACGATGTCCGTATGAAAATATTGTAGGAGTACCTCCGTTTTTATCTATTCTCAGAATTTTACCTGCGAGTGAGTTTGTATTTTGTGCTTGAGAAGGGTTTTGTGCATCTCCTGTGGTTATATAAAGTAATCCGTCTGGTCCAAACTTAATTCTTCCTCCATTATGATTTGATGCTCCTGGAATTGAATCAATAAGTATTTTGCGATCCGTCAGTTGATTATTTTTTAATTGGTATCGAACAACTCTATTTAACGTATCCTCCTTGTTGTTTGAGTACGTGTAATAAACGTAAATAAAGTGATTCGTATCAAAAGATGGATCCTTCTCAAGTCCCAGAAGCCCTCCCTCTCCTATTTCCTTAACATCTTCAATAGTAATAGTTGATTCTTTTTGATCGGGAGAAATGATACGGATTGTTCCTTTGCGCTCGGAGATAAGAAGCGTGTTATCGGGTAGAAATACGAGCGACCATGGAGTATCTAGATTTTTAGCAACAACCTCAACTTCCTGTGATTCCGACTCGTCTGTCATTCTGGCTTGACCAGAATCTAATGTTGAGATTGGAGTAATTTGTTTTTTAGAAGATAAAAAAAATACCCACACTCCTATACTAAGGATGAATATCAGTAATAAATACTTTTTCATACGCTTAGTATAGGAGATTTAGTGAGCTATGGTTTAACAGCGTAACGTTGTTTCATTCGCAACTGTGCAGCTTTTCGCTTATCTGCAAGTTTTTTGTTTTCTTTGTTCACGATCTTTTGGCAGTCTTTATCGGGACAAGCTGATTCAGTTGTCGTAATATAAGAACCAAAAACCTTTTCTTTCCAGATACGAGTAACTACTCGCTCCTTACCACAGCGTGAGCATAGATTTTTATATTGGTCGTTCATCGTTGTCTTCGGAAGGGTTTTCGGTCTCCTCCTGTTTTTGGTTGAGCTTTGTTGACTACAATGCTTCTACCTTCAACTTCTTTTCCATCCATTTCAAGTGCTTTTTGCATATCTGCTTCTTGAGCAAATGTTACAAATCCAAATCCTTTTGATCTTCCTGTATCTCGATCTGAGATAACGATTGCTTCTGTAATTTCACCATAAACTGAAAATAGTTCACGTAACGAATCTGAAGTAATTGACCACGGCAAACTGCCGACAAATATTTTTGAGTTATCCATTATGTAAGTATCACCGCCTTTAGTATTTAATTATGAAGATGTATTCTCTAATCATCTTAACAGATATTAATTCTCTCACATCAGGATGACAATTACCACTGCAACTTATTACCAATCCTCTTCAATTAGATCTTTTAGCGTTGTTTCTACCTCTTTTGTTTCTGTATCTCCTAAGCTTGGATACATCGACACTACGCCAAAATCTACGGTATGTCCACACATATACATAGCTTTTCTTTCAGAATGGAGTTCTCGTATTGGATCTTGACCATCAACCATAAAGTCACTCTGTTGAAGGAAGGGTTTTGAATCGATTTTCCTAAGGGAAATTGTCCAGTTTGAGTCTTTATGAATAATTGCTCTCCCAATCGCATAAACGTAAACTCCATCGATAATACTTATTCCATGAAAAAACATAAGCGCATCTTGTTCATTGATCCAAATTGGCGGACTCGTGGTACCAATTCTCCAAAATGCCCATTCGAGACTATCGGGAAAAACAAGAACGCCTGTTTGCTCCATTTCTCCGTTTTCGCTAACTCGAGTTAACACTGATAAACTATGGTTTGTTGATTCTGGTCTAAAGAAAAAAGTATCCTCATCAACCGGAGTCATATTTTTACCTGGGCCAAAATCAAATATGGGATCTGTTGGCGGAATATCGGTCGGTTCATCTCGCGAAGGGAGTCGTGTAACTGCAGGATATGGAACGGGATTACCATTTTCATAAATGACCGCTGTCATCCCAAGCACTACTTCATCGTTAACAACAAGCGCTCTTGGATCTTCAAGAAGAACTGCTTGTCCATCAGGCCTCCACGCGATATGTTCGTTACCTGTCCCAATATGGAGTTTTACCAAGTTTCCCACATCTGGCTGGTCAAAAGTTGGAACGGTATCCAGAACCTCTCGTGCCAAAAGTACTGTATCTCCATGTGACGTAGTCCACGCAGCAGCATTGAATCTTGATTTTAGTTGAGGATGTTGATTTATTTTAAATCTCGGAACCGGACTTTTTCTCACCTCTACTTCTCGCTCCAAAATGGAGGTCATACTTATTATAGTAGGACGAATTTTCCTATTAGCAAGCGCAACTTATTGTTAAGAAAATAGCGTATAATTACGGTAGATGTCGTCAAAGAAGAAATCACTCATCAAATATCTTTGTCCTTTCTGCAGAATAGAAATAACTTCTTCAAAAAAAACAGAGATTTATTATCGAAGTCACTGGATTAATGGATGTAATGATTGCTTTACACTGTCAATAAGTGAGGCAACAGCTCTTAACTTTCAACAGAGTGACTGTCAGATGTAATCAACGCTTCTTTTTGCGCTTTTGTCAACTTTTTAACCTCTCGTTCTCTTTTCATTGCCGCCTGAATATCGGGATATTGCTCTGAATACACAAGTTGTACTGGTTTTTTGGCTCTGAGATATTTTGCTCCTTTGGACGTTGAAGAATTATGCTCCCTCACTCTTTTTTCCAAGTTATTGGTCATTCCACAGTAAAGTGAGTTATCTGAACAACGCAGAATGTAACAGTAGTACATGAATCAATTATGCAGAGTCTTCTCTTTGAAAGCGAGGGCTGTTGAACGCGATCATTCTCATATTACCTGAATCGAAATAAGGTGTTCCTCGTGGAATAAAAACCAAATCTCCACCCTGTACCGAAACAGTTTCTCCATTAACATGAAAGTCTCCTGCGCCTTCAATTACGTAATAGAAAGCGTCACTTGATGAATTAACCGTCTCATCATTTGTATTTCGAAGCGTAACTAAAGCTGCGCTCATACTAGGAACATCAACTCTATCAAATAGCGATTGTACGGATATTACTCCTCGCTTCTCTGCGGGCACTCGAGATGATCTTATCACTTCGAACGAAGGTTGTGGCTGTGATGGTTGTGATTGTTCTGCAGACATGAAGTTAATTATATCACACAGCCTATCCCCACAACCCAAATCATTTGCCTTGTATACCTACGCGGTGTACAATCGGCTGGCTATTTTATAAATTACCAGTAGAGTACGATCGTGTTTTATTAGTTCGGTTGGGGATTTTTATTTGTATTTAATTTTCATGATGATGATAAGCAGGCTTAGGATAAAAATAACACTATTAACAATGACAATTGGGGTTGCAGATATTAACAATCCATATGACACCCACAATATAGTTCCAATTAAAATCAGGGAGAAAGAAAGAAGTGAAACATCTTTAGCGCTTTTGGTTTTATAAATTTGAATTACTTGTGGCAAAAATACCATGGTACCTAGCGCTGTTGCGGTGTATCCCAAAATATCTGCAATTAACTGTTTACTCATTTGATTGTTGAAGTGTAGCTAAAGTTTCTTGGAGTTTGGTTTTTTGATCTTGCGAGAGCGAATCGTTTATTGAGTCGATGAATTGAATGGTTGTGGTTTTTGATACCTCCTCGAGCTTTTTTTCTATCTGCTCATCGGTAAACTTCGCATTTAAAATACCCTGTATTTTGTTTGAGTCATTTGCACTCGTCTGAATTTCTGCAATAACTACGTCTTGTTGATCTTGTGGAAGAGTTTTGATTAATGAAAACATTGTTTCTAGATAAATATTTCTTAAATATTCAAAGATAAATTTACCCTTATCGTCTTGATAGTCAATCGCGTCAAGAATTTTCTGAAGGAGATCTTTGGGGTTCATACGCGTGTTTGTCTATTATGATCTCTAAGTAGTTTTGTGTATGCGAGAGCTGATGCAATTCCAGTGGCGATTCCAGTAACTCTTGATGGTGTATCACCAAATGCAATGAGGGCGCCAGAGGCGATCTCTGTACCTGCAAAAAGCGATCCGGCGATTTTATTGAAATGTCTCGTAACAAAATGGCTTGCTTCTTGAGTGGGAGTTTTTACCGGCCTTTGTTCGGCTGTTGAATCCATATAATAATCATTATACAAAGCTATAGCCATAAAACAAGCTCCAAATTTGGTAAAATAGGGTAGATTTGCCCGGTCGTTCAATGGCAGGACAGCAGACTTTGGATCTGCTTATCGAGGTTCGAATCCTCGCTGGGCAGCCAAGACGTGAATAAAAGTTTATTTATAAAAACAAGATGGCTGATGCGAGCAATTCTCTAATTAACCTTGGCGATATATCGAAACCAGCAACAGTTTTGATTGAAAAAGTCTCTGATGCAGTCGGAGCTATCTTTCTTCCTCATCAAATTGAACGTATAGCAAAAGCAGAAGCAAAAGCAGATAAAATCAAAGCAGTTTCTCATATAGAGATAACTAAATTGCAGAAAAGAGCACTAAGAAGACTACTACAAGAAGAGTCGGATAAACAAAAGAATATTGAGAACGTTACTCAGAAAGCATTACCTCTTTTAACTAAGACGTCAAGCCCAAAGGACATAGAACGAGACTGGCTCGTAAATTTTTTCGACAAAGCAAGAATGATTTCTGACTCAGAAATGCAGGATTTATGGAGCAAGATATTGGCTGGAGAGGCAAATGTTCCCGGCACTTTTTCTAAAAGAACTATAAATACAATCGCCTCTCTTGATAAAAAAGATGCATCTCTTTTTAATTCTCTTTCTAATTTCGTATGGGATTTAGGCAAAACAACAGTTCCATTAGTTTTTGACGTTAAAGATAAAATCTATAACAATTATGGAATCAACTTTGAAACACTCAAACATCTCGATTCAATTGGCTTAATAAACTTCGAGTCTCTTGCCGGGTACACTCTTGGAAGCTTGCCTCAAAGTATAAAAATATTCTATAGAGGGAGATCGCTTAGTATAACTTTTGGAAAAAGTGAGAAAAATGAATTGAATGTAGGATCAGTTTTGCTCACGAGCGTTGGAAAAGATCTTGTCAAAATTTGTGATACAAAAAATATAAGCGGCTTCATGGAATACACTATTGATAAATGGAAGCAGGACGCCAATATTATTAAGTCCACATAGTAATAAAGTTATAAGGATATTCTGGGTCTTGACCGATACGTTTAACCAACCCTTCACAACAATCCAAACAGTTTCATCCTAATAGGATGGTTGAGTTTTATTGTATAATTCTTTTGTTATGGAAGTTAATCATAGAGATCTTACACGTAAATTTGTCGCAGTATTGAATAAAAAGATTCCTTTGGGAAATTTGATGAACGCGTTGGGGCATATGGCAGCTGGTTTATCGGCTGATTATCCAAACATTTCTGAAATGAGATTTGATAATTATTTTGACAAAGACGGGGGGACTCATAAAAACATATCCGATAATCCATTCATCATCCTTCAAGCCGATAATTCCAATAAGATAAGAACGTTACGAAATGCACTAATTGAGAAAGGTATTCATTTTTCTGATTTCACCAATACAATGATTGTTGGTACCTACATTGAGCAGCACCAAAGAACAAAAGAAACGCCAGAAGCAGAACTAGAATATTACGGAATCTGTTTATTCGGCGAAATCGATCGAGTGAATGAACTTACTAAGAAATTCTCATTGTGGAGATAATGAATTCTTATTCTTTGTAGAATTTTTTGTTTTTTAGTTTTTCGGGGAGAAATCCTTTTCCGTCTTTGGGCCCGACATAATCTGAAGACCACGTATAGTCCTTGCCATAACTTAATTTCTTCATTAATTTTGTCGGTGCATTACGTAGATGAAGAGGAACCGGCTCGTTGGGAAAATCATAAACTGCTGCTTTTGCTGCACCTAACGCATTGGTTGTGGCGCGTGACTTTTTGGCTGTCGCAAGATAGATACAAATATGCGCAAGTATCAGCTGTGCCTCTGGCATGCCGATTTTATCAACTGCTTCAAATCCAGCGTTAGCCTGGATGAGCGCTCCTCGATCTGCAAGACCAATATCCTCTGATGCGAATATGATCATGCGACGAGCTATGAACTTTGGATCTTCTCCATTCTCCAACATCCGCGCAAGATAATACAAAGCAGCATCCGGGTCAGACCCTCTCATCGACTTAATAAACGCAGAAATGATATTGTAATGTTCGTCAGCTTTTTTATCGTACAACCCCGCTGTCCTTGTCTGAAAAATATCTTCAATAATGTTTGTGGTGATCTGTTTTTCTTTATAATTAACGCTCGCCATCTCAATTGCGTTTAAAAGTACTCTCGCATCTCCTCCAGAAAGCCGTATCAAAAACTGAGCTGTTTTTTTGTCAATCTTTTTACCGTGCACACCCATTCCTTTTTTCTTATCAGTTAATGCCCTCTTTATAACTTTCAAAAGATCGTCTTCCGAAAGACTTTCTAAAACAAATACTTTACATCGTGATAAAAGCGCGCTGTTTACTTCAAAAGAAGGGTTTTCGGTAGTTGCACCGATTAAGGTAATGAGCCCCGACTCAACATACGGAAGTAAGACATCCTGCTGAGCTTTGTTCCATCGATGTATCTCGTCTATGAATACAATTGTCTTTTTCTGAAAAAGAGTTTGCTCTTTTGCCTTTCTTACGATTTTCTGAAGATCTTCTTTACCAGTAGAAACTGCTGAAAGCATATGAAAGTCTGCCTCTACTTCGTGAGCAATGATTGAAGCGAGAGTTGTCTTACCACTTCCAGGTGGTCCCCAAAGAATGATTGAAAATAGCGTATCAGACTCGATCATTCTTCGAATGAGCTTCCCCGGTCCGACTAGTTCTTCCTGGCCTACGAATTCTTTAAGTGATTGAGGACGCATCTGATATGCAAGATTCATGAAATTATTCTAGCATACAAGTCAAAGAAGTTGTGAACGATCGTTCCCAACCAACCGCGATATTACATCACCCCGGTGCAACTGGTAGAATTTTGTATACTTTCTGCATGAAAATCAAGCTTCTAAAAAAAGAGTTGATATTTTCTTATATAAATATAGCTATTCTTATATTCAATATTTTTTTAACTATATTCAACCTCTATCTTGTTAAGCAATCAAATAAAATAAGTAGTAACAGTCTCGGATTTGCCGTTGATTCCAGAAGTCAAGACTATGTAACTAAAGCTTATGATCAACTCTATTTAAATCAACACAACTTAGACATGATAAATCAATTGAAACAACAAGATTTAATAAAAGATGAAGCTAAATTATTAAAGATCGTAGATGTTCTAGAAGAGATTGGGTCAAATTTTTGTCAAGGTACTGTTAAAGCAAGACATATAAGAATTTACCTCCAAAATACAATCGCGTTGACGTGCAACAGTGATGAAATCCTAAAATATTTTAATGGAAAGAAAAATGGAAATGCCATACTTTGTTCTGAATTTTTCCCAGAGTCGAAGTTTGCAAAAACATTACAAAGTAAGTACATAAATACATGTGAGTTTGTCGATAGTGCTAGATTTCCCAAAACTATCAATAAATTAAAATTTGAATATTAATATCTTCTAAATTTTTAAGAGTGTTTTGTTTATAAATAGGATACTTTCTTCATGCGACTGATTCTAATATTCGTACTAATTAAGTGGTATAAAGACAGGATAATACTTTCACAACAGCCCAATTAGCGAGTTTTGTAGCATATAGTCCATAGACAAAGAAATCTACCTTAATAATAATTATCTGCATGCGCATTGTTCTTAATAATTTTCAGACACGTTTACTGGCAGAGTTTTTATCAAATATGTCTATTCCTTTATTTGCAACTGCTTTCATAGCAAAACCAGCTTCGATTTTTGAGTTCTATAAATTTACTGTGCTTGGTATAATGACTTTAGGTATCGCATTAATTATGCTAAGGGAGGTGAAAAGATGATATCCATTGAATCGTTAAATCTAGGAGCAATAACATGGGGTATTATTCTGATTATCTTTCTTCTTCTTGTAATTGCTGGGAGAATCACTTTCAAAAAAGATTAGGTGTCTACATTGGCCTAGTAGAACAATCCGAATGGAGTTAATTTTCACACTTTGATATACTTTCATCATGAAATCAGGGACGGTACTTATATTAGGAAGACCAAATGTGGGTAAATCTACATTTGTAAATAACGTGATCGGACAAAAAGTAGCAATCACCTCTCCCAAGCCTCAGACAACGCGCACGCCAATCCAGGCAGTTTACAAAGAAGATCGAGGATCAATATTTTTCGTGGATACGCCAGGTATTTTTGACCGCGCCAAAGATACGCTCGCCAAAAAAATAAACGACCAAACATTTTCAACATTCTCTAAAGAAATTGACGTAGTTCTTTATATGGTCGATCACACCAGAAAACGAGACTTTGAAGAAGCCAAAGTTCTGGGAATTGTTCGCAAAATAAAAAAACCCAAGATCCTCGTCATCAATAAAATCGATATGGAAGAAAGATCGTTTCTGGCACAGTATGAATTCCTTCGAGATGAATTTGAAAACGTTTATAAAATCTCAGCACTAAACAGAACCCACGTCAAACCACTTTTGGACAAAATTTTCGAACTATTACCGGACAAACTCGTTAACCCATTAACTCGTGAACACGAAAACTACAACGCAACAGGGCACCCTCTACTCAGTATGGACAGCAAAGCCTTTGTCGCAGAACTTATTCGCGAGAAAATATTTCTCAAAACAGGAGAGGAAATTCCCTATACCATCACCGTTGTTGTTGATGAGATTACTGAACGGAATCCCGGACTCACCTACGTCAAAGCACGCATCCTCACCACCGATAAACGATACAAGAAAATGCTCATTGGTTCTGAAGGACGCAAAATAAAAGAATTTGGGAGTATGGCACGTAAAGAAATCGCACTTGCGACAAACAAGAAGATCTATCTCGACCTCAGCGTTGAGGTTGATCCCCACTGGCCAGAGCTTATCTATTGAGAATGACGAGTTAAAAAATTAAAATAATAGGATGTCGATGTATTATACAGCTAAAAAAACAAGAGGTGTTTTTGATCCAAATTCCAAAGAACCCCTTCGAATCAGTCGAAGTAAAATCGATCTTTACATGAACTGTCCTTTCTGTTTCTATCTTGAGGTGCGACTCGGTGTTGGACAACCGCCGGGCTACCCATTCAGTCTCAACTCAGCAGTCGATAAACTTCTCAAAAAAGAGTTTGACATACACCGTGTCAAAAAATCTACCCACCCTCTTATGAAAACCTATGGAATAGATGCCGTTCCTTTTGAACACGCAAAGATGGAAAGTTGGAGAGATGCAATGCGCGCAGGAATACAGTACTTACACCACCAAACCAATCTTTTGATAACCGGAGGTATTGATGATGTTTGGGTCAACCCAAAAGGAGAACTCTACATTGTCGACTATAAGGCAACGTCAAAAACAAGTGAGGTGAGTTTGGATGCTGCGTGGCAGATCGGATACAAAAGACAGATGGAGGTATACCAATGGCTCTTCAGACAAAACGGATTTACCGTCTCTGATACCGGATACTTTGTGTACTGTAATGGGAAAACCGATCGTGCAGCGTTTGACGGTAAACTCGAATTTGATATCAAAATTCTTCCTTACAAAAGTGATATGTCATGGGTCGAGCCGGCAATTTTTAAAATCAAGGAGACTCTTACGTCAAACACCGCACCAGGACAGTCGTCAGACTGTGATTTCTGTAAGTATCGTAATGCAGTAAATGACCTTAAGCTGCCACCTCAAACTTCTTAAAGAGAAGTGATGGTTTTATCGAAGTATCAACGTGGGATAATAATTGCTCAATGACCTGTGCTTCCTCACCAAGTTCCGGCCAAAGATCTTGTTTGTCAACTCCGATCTGTTTAAATAGTTCTCGTGAGGCTTTCGGCATGATTGGACTTATAAGAAAGCCCAGCGCAATAACAAATCCATAGAGTTGTCTTAAGGACGAATAAAATTCCTCAGAGTTCACACTCTTTTGCTCCCATACCTTCTCATCATTAATAAATTTATTCGCGTGAGCCGAAAGTTTAAGTACTTCTTCTAAATAAAGTTTGAACTGGCATTTCTCAAGATGAATTCGCGCATTTCGAAATGCTTCTTCAACAAGTTTTTTGTGAGCTTCTGTAAATGCTTGACTGGTAATTTTATTGTGATCAGCTCCTTGCGCAAGTGATAGTGATCTGTGAATAAAGTTACCTAAGTTAGCAACTAAAATTTCGTTATTTTTCTCGATAAAATCGTCGAAAGTGAAACTTGAATCAGAATTTTCTGGCATGATCAGTGTAAGATAAAATCTCAAAGGATCATTTCCATACTTCTCAACCACGTCAACGATAGGAATTGTTACTCCTCGACTTTTGGAAAATTGTTTTCCTTTGAGATTGAGAAACATGTTGATGCTCACCACGTCAGGAAGATGTAATTTCTCATCATAGGTCATGAGTTGACCAGGCCAAAAGATTGTGTGGAATACCAAATTATCTTTACCCATGAAGTTATAGTGCTTGAGATTTTCTCCGTACCAAAACTCTTTCCAGTCTCTTCCCGACTTCTCTCCCCATTCTACAGATGCTGAGTAATATCCAATCACTGCTTCAAACCAAACATACAATCGTTTATTTTCAATATTATCAATACGTTTGTCTTCGGGGATTCTGTCAATGGGGAGTGGCACTCCCCACTCGATATCACGCGAAATCGCGCGGGGTTTAAGTCCGTTTTTGATCCACCCCATCGTCTCCTGATATACCCAGTTTTTCCACAATGATTGTTTGGGTGTAACGTAATCTTTGAGTTTTGTCTCAAGTTTTGGCCAGTCGATAAAATAATGCTGTGTGTCTTTGAGTTCTACTTTTTTGCCGGTTAGTTTACTGCGCGGATCAATAAGATCTCCTTGTTCAAGTAATTTTCCGCAGTTGTCACATTGATCACTTCGCGCATCTTCAAATCCGCAGAGTCGACACTTTCCTTCTACATATCGATCAGGAAGAAATTTCTTATCTTCGGATGAATAATATTGTTTCGTCGTATCGATAATAATCACATTTTTTTCTAAAAATTTTAAGAAAAAATCTTGAGTAATTTGAATGTGATTTTGAGTATCAGTCTTTGTGTAAATATCATAGGTCAACCCAAGTATCTCTATAAAAAGTTTTACGTCTTTTTCATGATACAGATCGACGATTTCTTTTGGCGTAACCTTTTTTTTATCTGCTTCAACGGTAATCGGTGTACCAAAACAGTCAGATCCAGAGGCCATTAAAACATCATGACCGGTTGCACGGAAAAAACGGGCAGTGATGTCTGCCGGCAAAAGATATCCGGCCAAATGCCCCACATGAAGTTCTCCATTAACATACGGCCACGCAACACCAATAAATATTTTCTTTTTGTTCATATTACACCGACAGTCGTTTAAGAGATTCTGCCTTACCTAATAATTCTATAGACTCGTTTAAAGGAGGGGTAATTTTTTTACCCGAAATAACAATGCGCAGAATCATAAAAAATTCGCTGTTTTTCATTTTTTCTTTTGCCGCAAGCTCCTGCATGGCATGACCTATTGCCTCAGCATTCCATTCTTTTAGTTTTTTTAACTCATCATGCATTTTGGAAATGATATTCTTGTGAGATTTAAGATCTATCTGATACTCTTCGGGAGACTTGTAGAAAAATTCACAGAGCGTTGCGTATTCGGTCAGTCGCTTCATTCTCTCTTTGACGAGAGGCACAGTCTTCTCAATCATTTCTTCTGCATATTTACCCTTATAAAACTCATAAATTTTAGTTGTTAGTTCTTCGTTGTTAGCTTTTCTAATATATTCTCCATTCATCCACTCAAGCTTCACAATATCAAAAACTGGTCCAACAACGTGCATGTCTTTGGGATCAAAGACACTGATAAATTCATCAATATCGAAAATCTCTTTTTGTTTGGGATGCGACCAACCCATAAGTGAAAGATAATTTATGACTGCCTCTGGTAAAAAACCATGTTCTAAATACCAATGTGCCCATACGGGATTTTTGCGTTTTGAAAACTTAGACTTGTCGGCATTACGAAGAAGGGGTGTGTGAACGTAAATTGGTTTTTCCCAACCAAACGCTTCATACAATAAAATATGCTTCGGAGTTGAAGAGATCCATTCGTCACCTCTTATGACGTGGGATATTTTCATAAAATGATCGTCAACGACAACGGCAAGGTGATAGGTAGGAAATCCATCAGACTTCATAAGAACCTGGTCATCAACATTTTCTGATTTAATCTTTATTTCACCGCGAAGAAGATCATTAAACGCAATTTCTTTTTTTTCTGGAACATTTAGTCGAATCACATATTGCTCACCTTGATCTACTCGCTTTTGTGCATCTTTTGTATGTTGTAAACAATGTTTATCGTACCGCGGCATTTGTTTGTCTGCTTGTTGTTTTTTACGCAGTTTATCGAGTCTGTCTTTGGTACAAAAACAATAATAAGCACTTCCCTTCTCAAGAAGTTCTTTTGCATAAATATGGTATGTGTCCACTCGTTCTGATTGACGATACGGGCCCGAAGCACCACCGACATCTGGTCCCTCATCATAGATAAGACCAAACTGTTTCAATCCGTCTAATATTCTTCCTTCTGCTTTTTCGATAAGTCTACTTCTATCTGTGTCTTCTATTCTAATAATAAACTGGCCGTTATGTTTTTTGGCAAACGCGTAGTTAAGAAGTCCTGTGTATAGATTACCGATGTGAAGATCTTCACCTGTTGGAGAGGGAGCAATTCGTGTTCTTACCGTCATGAATGAATTATATAATAATAGAACAAATTCCAAATAACAAAAACCAAATTACAAACTAAGAAGATATCTCTTATTTACAGCAGCCACCTCCACAACATTCACCTTTTTTTTCGTCATGATCATCGCAGTCACATTGGAGACATTCGAAGTTCTCTTCAACTTTCTTCCAATCAACATTATCAAAAAACACATCGATGTATCCCCCACGATTCACGCCAAAGTCAATGAAGTATGCATGTTCGTAGGTATCAAGCGCGAGTACTGGAGTTGCACCCCAGATCGGAAATGTGTTTTGTGCATCTCCAAGATAGTTAAAAAGTCTCTCTTCACGATGGTTCCATGCTGTCCAAACCCATCCTCGAGCAGCAATCCCTGTGGCTTTTACATCTTTCTTGTAGTTTTCAAATGAGCCAAAATCTTTTTTGATTTGATCGCTCAACGCTCCAGACGGAGCACCGCCGTTACCACCGAGATGGCCGAAATAAATTTCGTGATTTATGACTCCACCCCATGCAAATGAAAGTTCGAGTTTGCGTTCGCGAATCTTAGAATAGACCTGATTTGCTTTTTCGTAGTCTTCGTCTGTGAGATCAAGAATTTTTTCCATGATCTCGTTATATTTATTTACATATCCTTGATAGAGCTTGATGTGTTCTTCAGTGGTTTTTTTAGAGATTCCCTTCATTGACATGAGAGAATCGCTAAATTTCTTTGGCTCTATTTTTGTAAAATTCATTTGAAATTTGGATTTTGGATTTTGATTATTCAACAATAAGGGATCCTACCATTCCCATTTTTCTGTGTTGCCCAACACTACAGTAATATTCAAACGTTCCTTTTTTATCGGCAACAAACTCAACCGTCTCGGTTGCTCCTGCTGCAAGTTGCTTCGTCTTTGCATTAAACTCATCAAGTACCCAGTCATGAAAACCAGACTTGGGGGTAAATACAATTTTTACTTTGTCTCCTTGCTTTACTTTCATTTCTGTGACTGAGAATTTGAAGTTGCTTCCATCAACCTTGAACGTCTTTACGTCTTCTTCCATTGCTGACGGAGAAACTTCTTTAGTTTCTTCAACAATTTTTTCTTGTTTAGTTATTTCCACTGTTTCATTGACTGGCTTTTTTGAGACAAATAGATAGCCACCGACAAGAAGAAGTAAAACAACGACACTCAAAAGTATTTTTTTCATACCTAAATTTAACCCCATTTCCCCAAAAAAGTCAACCCTTCGGCTAAGCTCAGGGCAAGTCAAGAAGGTCGGGACGTTTGGTGAGGGTTTGTTCAAACGATTGTTTCACTCTCCACTTCTCAATCTCGGCATGATTTCCGGATAGAAGAATTTCTGGAACTTTTTTCCCCTCAAATTCTTCTGGCCGAGTGTAATGTGGATACTCCAAAAGCCTGACATTTTCAACACCTGCAGCTTGTAGCTTTTCTAGAACTTCATGTTTTCCAATGACCTCAGTTAAGTAATTAACTGAGTACTCTTGAAATGATTCAATAACCGTCGCTTCATCTTTTTTTAAAACTCCCGGAATAAGTCTGACAACCGAGTCGACAACTGCCGCAGCGGTAACTTCGCCACCGGTCATGACAAAGTCGCCAAGCGAAACTTCTTCGTCAATCTCGTCCATGATGCGCTCGTCCACTCCCTCGTAATGCCCGGCAATAATAACGAGATTGTCGAGTTTGGAAAACTCTTGCGCGTTTTCCTGATTAAACTGTTTTCCCTTTGCACTTGTCAGAATTACTCTTGTAGCTTGTAACATAGAACTTGTAACTTTTTCGATTGCTTTATTGAGAACATCGACTTTGAGTATCATTCCTGCTCCTCCACCATAGGGTTTGTCATCAACGGTTTTGTACGAATCATCCGAGAAATCTCGAAGGTTCACGACCTCAACTTCAACCAATTTCTTATCCTGTGCGCGCTTGATAATACTTTCGTCAAAAAAACCTTTGAGCATATCTGGGAAGAGCGTCACGATAGTGATTTTCATGATATTATTGTACTTGATGAAACAACTAATATTAAAGCTTATTCGCCTCTATCAGACACTTCCACTTCCAAGTTCGTGTCGATTTGCACCAACCTGTTCTGAATACACCTATCAAGCAGTAGAAAAATACGGAGTTTCAAAAGGCGCCGTACTTGGAATCAAAAGAATTGTTCGCTGTCATCCTTGGAGTAAAGGCGGATTAGATCCTCTACGTTAGAGTGCTCCTTTTATTTTTGCAGCAATTTCTTCAAATTCTTCTTTTGTAAATTTGAGTGGCTTATCCCATGAGGGAAGAATAGAACTCTTTTCTATTGTCTGGTATCGCGGAGTTATGTGGATATGAGCATGAGGAATCTGACCATGTGTGAAAAACTGTAGCCATTCTGGATTAAACGCTTTTTGCACGGCTTTTAGAAGTTTCTGCGCAACCGTCCAGTACTCTGAGAATTTTTCCACTTCATATACCCATACGAAATGCTTTTTGGGAATAACCAAAACATGTCCTTTCTCAACCGGAAATATATCGAGAATGCCTATGAAATCCTCGTCTTCATAAACTTTGTATGAAGGCAATTCTCCGGCAATTACTTTACAAAACACACAATTTTCCATGGCAATAGTATAACATGATAGTATGAAACGTATTCGCGTTGGTCTCAATGGTTTTGGTCGTATTGGTCGAGCATTCACAAGAATCGCTTTGCTTCGAAATTCATTTGATATTGTCGCGATTAACACACGCAAAACACCAACTAACTCACTCGCGTATCTCTTGCAATACGACTCTGTATATCGTAAGTTTGGAAAACCCGTAAAAGCTGAGGGAGATATTCTGTCGGTAGGAGATGTCAAAATTCAAACAACATTAAGCCCTGATCCTGAGCAAATTCAGTGGGATAAATACCAAGTTGATGTGGTACTCGACGCAACGGGAGCTTTCAAAACAAAACAGGATCTGGGAAAACACCTCAAAGGATCGGTCAAAAAAGTTATCGTTACTGTTGATTCATCAGACCAGGAAGTTCCTCATATTGTCATGGGAGTCAACGATGATAAGGTTGATTTCTCAACATGCAATATTGTTTCCAACTGTACCTGCACCACCAACTGCAGTGCGATCATGTTTAAAGTACTCGATGATAACTTCAAAGTCTTGGGTGGATTCTTATCAACCACTCACGCATACACACAAACTCAAAATCTTCTCGATGATTAGGGCAAAACACCCGATAGATCAAGAGCGGCGGCCCTTAATATTATCCCCACCACAACCGGTGCTGCACGTGCTATTGTCAAAACACTTCCTCATTTAGTAGGAAAGATTGACGGTATTGCACTTCGCGTACCTGTCCCGACAGTCTCAATTTCTGTTGTTTCAGCAATTGTCGAAAAAACACCAACAGTAGACGAAGTAAACAATGCGTTTAAAAATGCTAGCGAGACAACGATGAAAAATATTTTAGGGTATGAAAAAGAAGTACTTGTATCATCAGATTATATCGGCTCTCCCTATTCTTGTATTTTTGACGCCAACTATACAAAAATCGCGAATGGTCATCTCGTAAATATCTTTGGTTGGTACGATAACGAATGGGGATACTCAACCCGACTTGTTGATCTAATAGAAAAAATCTCCGACTCCGTATGATCAAGTACATTGATGAGGTTGAGATTAAAAACAAACGCGTTTTGCTTCGAGTGGACTTTAATGTTGCCCTTACCAATCATTCTCATATTGCCGATGACTTTCGCATTCGTCAATCAATCCCAACAATAGTGCGTCTTAGTAATAATGGAAATATCGTTATATTAATCGCTCATCTTGGAGATCCTAAAGGTAGCGATAGAAATTTTTCTTTTCAGAATGTCAAAGAACGACTACAAACATTAATCCCAGAAAAAACAATTCATTTCATCAAAGATTTTCGATCTATTGAGGGAAAAAAAACGCTTGAGTCTTTAATGGCCGGCGACATTGTACTTCTTGAGAATATTCGTTTTTATCCCGAAGAAAAAAATAACGACAAAGCATTCTCTCAGGAACTTTCATCACAAGCTGATTTATTTGTCAATGATGCGTTTGGAGTATCACATCGAAATCATGCTTCAATTGTTGGCATACCTCAGCTTTTGCCATCATGCGGCGGACTCCTTTTGAAAAAAGAGGTCGAGTCAATTTCCAAAGCAATTAACAATCCTCAAAAACCATACGTTGCACTTATTGGAGGAGCAAAGATTTCAACAAAATTACATCTACTCGATCGTCTCCTCGGACTTGCAGATACGCTTATTGTCGGAGGGGGTATCGCAAACACGCTTCTTGCAGCTCAAGGGCATCATATCGGTCGAAGTCTTGAAGAACCTCAAGAACACGAGCACGGTAAAAAACTTATTGAGTTAGCCAAACAGAAAAATACCGAATTAATTCTTCCGTTAGACGTAGTTGTTGCAGAACAAAAGGATACGGATCAAGTGATGGTTAAGAATATAAACGAGGTTCAAGAACGGGAATTTATTCTTGATATTGGACCTCAAACAGATGCTCATTACGCACTGTATATTGCTACGGCAAAAACAATAATCTGGAGTGGTCCTTTTGGATACATTGAAAACCCTTTATGTCGTCGGGGAACTGATTTTATTTACTATTCTATTGCAGAAAATCAACAGGCAATATCAATTGTCGGTGGAGGCGAAACATTATCTGCCATTTCCAAGAAAGAACATTTGGAAAAAATCACCCATATCTCAACCGGTGGAAGCGCTATGCTTGAGTTCATCGAAAAAGGAAGTTTACCTGGACTTGATGCTCTATCTCACTAACTCGACCACACGATCAACTGGCTTAGGAGATTGCACTATTTTTGGATTTTTGGTTTCATCAATTGAAGGAAGTCGACTCTTACCAACAACATTATTTCCATCCATCCAGTAAACATCAAGATTTAAATGAGTGTTGTAATTCCAAAATGTCCTTGGTTGTTTAGTTGGAAATATAAATATCATCCCGTCTGCGTTCTCTAGTCTCTCGCGATTCATTAAGCCCACCCGCCACTCTTCGGAAGTTGTTGCGGTAAGAAGCTTGTACGCCTTACCCTCAATCTGCATTGTCATTTCTCGTGGTAACTCGACGTTTCGAAAGTAGAAAATATGTACGATAACTGCAATACACCCGCCTAAGAAAAGGATAAAAAATATTTTATTACTCATGCCTTCAGAACAATACTTGATAGTTCTCGAAATCTACGCGGCAACTCTTCCCTTATAAACTGATTTCGTACGCTATCTATCTTGGTCATTGCCTCAGCCCATAAAGCGCGTCCTGCCAAAAACCCACTAGCTCCGTGCTCCGTTGCAGTCTGTAATTGTTTTTTAAACTCTTCATACCCTATTCCTTTTGTTAAAAGAATCCATGGAGTTTTTTGTAATAATTGAGTAATTGCGTCACACGAATGAGTATCGCCAGGAAATTCTAATTTAAAAACATCCGGGACGATTTTTGCCTCAAGAAATGCTGAAATCGAACGAGTGATCATTTCGGATTTTACGCCTTCCCCATATGTTACAAATTCAAGAAAGAACGGAAGATTATATTTTTTGCAGTGGGCAAAAACATATTCGCCCGTATCTATTTGACTCTTAAATGACTGATGTGTTGGATTAATCTGCAAAACTAATTTCACTCCACTTGCTCCAAGATTTTTAAGATACTCTACTTCGTATTCCAACTCTGTTGTTCTTCCGGTCGCGTCTTCCAAGTATCCTGATTTCTCAATACACAAGAGGAATAGCTTCTCGTGATGATCGCTATTTTGGTAAGCAGAAAATCCATATTGAGGATCGATAAGAAGACCCGTCATGTCGTTATAAACACTTTGAATGAGTTGTTGTTTTAGACTAACGATTGTGCTGTCCGTATAATTTATTTTGTTTTTCTTAAGGGTTTCGACAAAACTACCTCTATGATCAAGTGCGAGCATGAGAAATTTCCCATCTTTCTGAAATGCCTGAAGATTCATGTACATTATTGTACAGGAGAATATGTCGGGGTGGTGGGACTCGAACCCACGACCTCACGGTCCCAAACCGTGCATTCTAGCCAACTGAACTACACCCCGTTATCGTGGCTATATTATACCTCATTTAACGACCTTGTTAGAATTTAATACAATAAGTATATGAAACTAACCAAGAAACAGAAAAAACTCGTACTACTTTTACTGATTTTCTGTGTCATCTCGATTTACAACTTAGCTATTCAAAAACCCACTCCAACTTCCACCACTCAACCTACTCAATCACCACTTTTGTACGATCGAGCAAAAGTGGTGAGAGTGATCGATGGAGATACAATTGAGATTGAAAATGGGGTTAAGGTTCGTTATATCGGAATCGATACACCCGAACTTCATCATCCAAAAAAATCAGTCCAGTGCTTTGGGAAAGAAGCTTTTGAAGAAAACAAAAAACTTGTTGAAGGGAAAGAGATACGACTTGAGAAAGACGTTTCAGAAACTGATAAATATAAAAGATTATTACGATATATTTACGTTGATCCGCCAGCTGGTGGAGAATCGTCCCCTAGTGGAATACTCCTTAACGATTATTTGGTTCGTCAAGGATTTGCTCACTCCTCAACCTTTCCGCCTGATGTAAAATATCAAGAACAATTTGTCGAAGCAGAGAAGGAAGCCCGCGCACAAAAACGTGGCCTTTGGAAGTCCTGTGCTATACTTCTTCCATGAAGGCGTGTGTTCTTATGTTGACTTGTGCGAATAATACAGAGGCTGATGTAATTGCTGAAAAACTTCTTAATTCAAAACTTATTATCTGTGCGAAAAAAGTAGCGGTCTCGTCCCAATTTTATTGGAAAGGCTCACAAGAACACTCTGAAGAAATCTTAATGATTATGGATTCTGCAGAAGAATTATTTGATAAAGTTGAGCAAGAAATACGAAATCATCACAGTTACGAAACCTTTAATCTTGTAGCACTTCCTGTAACGAAAACGTCAAAAGGAGTCTCCGACTGGATGACTGAAGGATTAAAGTGATTATTTAGCCTTGTGTCCTCCGAACTGATTGCGAAGCGCGTTAATTACTTTTCCCTGAAAACTTGGTTTTTTTTGGCTAATGGTCCTTGCTTCAATAGCATCTTCAATCACTCTGACCGGGATTTTACTAGCTTTAGCAACGTCAACCGTCCAATCCGCCTCACCTTTAACGCGTGCACCAGCTCCTCCACCACCAGAACCTGAAGTCCCTGATAATTCTTTCAATTCATTTCCGTATTCTTCAAATGCTTGCTCTAACCAATTAGTTAGTCGCGACTCAACGACACTTCCTTGATTATAAATTCTCGAAACTTGAGAGAGGTCTAAATTAAACTGGGATTGTTTTAGTATGTCAAATCCTTCAGCGATAGACTGCATCATTCCGTACTCAATCCCGTTATGCACCATCTTGACAAAGTGTCCTGCGCCGATGCCTTCAAAAAATTCAACTGCCGCAGGTCCTGCAAGATCGTGCAGTAAGGGTAAGGTGTATTCGTAATGTTTTTTATCGCCTCCGACCATGAGACACCCTCCATTACGCGCACCCCCTGGACCACCAGAAAATCCAACATCAAAAAAAATAATTCCTTTTTTAGCAAGTTGCTTATGCCGACGAACGGTATCTTTGTAAAACGCGTTTGCAGCATCGATAACAATATCTCCTTTTTGCAAAAGAGACTCTAATTGATTCAAAATATCATCGGTTGCCTGTCCTGCGGGCAACATCAACCAAATAACACGAGGAGCGACTAATTTACCAACTAGTTCTTTTAGGGAAAATGCTCCTGTGAGCTTTTCATTTTCAAGTTCTTTGGTTACAGAATCTGTACGATTCCAACCCACCACTTTCCATCCTTTTTCCAACAAACTTCGACTTACATTTGCACCCATCTTACCCAAGCCCACAACTCCAACCTCTTTATGCATTCGCGAGGATTTTGAAATTTGGATTTTGAAATTTGAACTTTGTTTTAAAATATCGTCACTATCTGGTTCGTACTTCAACAACTCTGTTTCATTGCGATCCCAAGCGTGAACAATGGGATCAATATATCGCCACATTGCCTTGACTTCGTCTGTTGATAAAAATAACAATTGGCTTCCCTCGATACAATCGAGAAGCAACTTCTCATATTCTTCAACGTACTGTACTCGCTCCGATCGTTTTCTATAAACAAACTCTAATTTTCTCTGCTCAATCTGCATCTCGAGCCCGGGTTTTTTGGATAGGAACTGTATTTCAATTCCCTCTTCGGGCTCAAGTGAAAACGTAATTTTATCTTGCAAATGAGGGCCCCCAACTGGGCATAAACAAGGAGTTGCGTGTTTGAATGTAACAATAATATCTTTAATCTGGTCTTCCATACGCTTACCGCTCTCCATGGTGATCGGGACACCTCTCCATCGTGACGAGTTAAGAAACCCGCGTATTTTAAAATATGTTTCTGTTTTGGAATTCTTCTTGACATCTTTAATGTCTGTAAAACCTTCATGCTGTGCTCTTATGGTTTGTGAAATAATTTCATCTTTGGTTGGTGGAATCAAAGTCTGAAGTATCGCAGCTCTTTTCGTTCGTACTGAATCGGCGGTAAAATCTTGCGGGTGCTCCATCGTAACAAACGCAAGCATCTGAAGAAGGTGATTTTGTCCCACGTCACGCAACGCTCCTAAACCATCATAAAATATTCCCCGTTTTTCAACACCGATTTTTTCCCAAAGCCGAATGTCAATCTTTTCGATATATTTTGCGTTCCAGTTTTCTTCAAGAATATTATTAGAAAATCTAAAACTTAAAATGTTTTGCAACATTTCTTTAGCGAGATAATGATCAATACGATAAATCTGCTCTTCTCTAAACAGTTTCGCTAGTAGCAAATCTAGTTTCTCTGCGGTTTTTGCATCTTTACCAAATGGTTTTTCTACCAAAACTCTCGTCCAACCTTCATCCGGTCCACAAGGAATAGTGAGACCTGAATCATGAAGATTGCGAAAGATGGTTTCGTAGTACTGAGGAGGAACTGCGGTATAAAACAGTTTATTTGAACACACTCTCCATTCACCGTCGATCTTACCCAGGTCTGTGGCAAGCTTATTATAGTCAGTAATACTGTCAAAGTGTCCTTGGTGATAGTAAAAATAATTGAGAAATTCTTCGGTAAGTTTTTTTTGAATTTTAAACGTGTCATTCGTTTCAAGAATCTGAGTAACGTGTTTTTGAAATGCTTCACGAGTTAAGTCGCGCCTCGCAAAACCAACGACACGAAACATCTTGGGCAACTTACCTTTAAGAAAGAGATTGTAAAGAGCAGGTGTGATTTTTTTTGTCATCAGGTCGCCTGTTGCTCCAAAAATCACCAAAACCGTAGGAATATTCTTTTTTACTTCATTCATACCAGCATATTATTGTACACTACTCCTCTTGACAGGAGGGAAAAAAGGAGTAGTATGGGTTTTGGAACGTCTATGGAACCCGAAGCAGAACAAAAATCTTCGTCTTTAGTCCCACTCATCGTACTTATCGTAGTGGTTGCGATTGGATTCTTTCTTTACAATAACCAGCAAAAAAATAAAAAAGCTCAAGAAGAAGCTGCGATGACAAAGAGAGTCGTAGAACAAAAAGCTGTTGATGATAAGAAAAAAGAAGAGGATACGGTAAAAGCTAACACGATGGATATCAACCTTCTTGAAGTTAAAGAAAGTAGTCAGAGCGGAACCGCAAAACTCACAGAAAATAAAGGCAAGCTCACGGTAGTCTTATCACTTTCTGGGGGTAAGTACGCATCGCAACCCGCGCACATTCATGAAGGAGCATGCGAAAAACCAGGCAAAGTCGTTTACCCACTCACCAGTGTTGTAGATGGAGCCTCCGAAACCATAATCGAAACCACTCTTAAAGATCTCAAAGACAATCTCCCCCTTTCTCTTAACGTCCATAAATCTCAAGCAGAACTTGCTGTTTATACTGCGTGTGGGGAATTGAAATAAATCTTCGTGTAAAATAAATGAATGAACGTTCTTATTATCTATGCTACTTATTCTGGAGGCACTCTTCTTGCCGCAGAAGCAATTCAAGAAACGCTAAAAAAACAAAGCATTGATTCTCAGGTAAAAAACGTGAGAGACCTCACGGAAGAAGATGTGAAAAATCATTCTCACTTTATCTTTGGTTCCTGTACCTGGTTTGAAAATAAATTAGAAGGTCAACTTCATGGTGGATATGCAGATCTTATCGAACGCATTCCTACATTTACCATCGGTAACAAACAGTGTGCAGTCTACGGACTTGGCGACAATAACATGTATGCGATCCATTTTTGCGAAGCTGCTGACCATCTTAAGAAATTTGTCGAAGATCACAACGGAGTTGTGGTAACTGAACCTTTAAAGATCGATAGATTTTATTTTGAACAAGAAGAAAATACAAAAAAACTCAAAGACTGGGCAGAACAATTACCGACTCTTTTTACTGAGTAGTCGCAGAACCTGTTGCGGTTGGATTTTGATAAGTAAAATTACGTTGTAAGATTTCTTCGTCTGAAGACGCAATGCTACGAACCCGGAGATCTACTTTTTTTTGTCCAGACGAAAGATTATAAAGACAGATTGACTTATCGGTAAAGTCCGACCAACCTCCTCCATTGATTCGATATGTCCACACAACTCCACAATACTCACCAGCTTTATACGAGATGTCAATGCATACCGGGTCTTGTGTCACCGTCTGATTTTCTTGAGGGAAAAGAATGCTCACTGGCCCTACTTCTTTCTTGCAACTTACTGCAGTTGTTTGAGGAATGGGTGTAATGGTAGGACTTTGATCGTTCTCGCCTTTTTGAACCTCAACGGGAATGATTGTCACGTTATTGCTCGAATCCGTCTTGTCTTTATTATTGCCTCCTTGTAAATTATTGAGATTTAGAATAATCACCGTAAGAAGTACCGGAATCGAAAGAAGAGCGGTAACCAACTCTATGTACTGTTTTTTATCAGGGAGCGTTTTATACCATTGTGTAAATCTTTCTTTATATGTCATGGTTATTATTTGAGTGTATCAATTTTTGATGCGACGATGAAGTCATTTAAAGACAGTCCTTTGATTGCGTGTGTGAAAAGAGTAATTGTAACTTTGTTCCAGTTATGCAAAGCAATATCAGGATGATGTCCTTCAGACTCTGCCAACTCTGCCACGTTATTGACAAACTTTACCGCTTCTTTAAAATCTTTGAATTTGAACGTTCGCGTAATTAATGTATCGTCAACAACACCCCACTGTGGAACTTTGTCAAGATGCCCTTCAAAATCACTCCTCTTCATCGGCTTTGCATCTCCTTCACATGGAACACATTTTTGAGCTGTCAAATCCATCAATTCAATTATACTAAGAATATGCACAAAAAAGGATTGCTTATGCTAGGTTCTTTTTTATTTTTCTTGGGATTTGTGATCTTTACTTTTCTTGTAAAGTCGGATGTGTTTACGCAACTTGATTTTAATGCACTGGTTAAAATTCAGGATGCAGTCCCACGCAAAATCGACAAGCTACTCAATATATTTGCACTTATCGGAACTTTCCCTATCGTCACTATCTTTTTAATATCGTTTTTGGTTTTGAGGAAAAAATTAAGTGGTGTCATCATCTTCTTCTCTTATCTTTCGGCACATGCTTTGGAATTTATTTTTAAAGAGATCTCAAAACAAGCCGGACCTCCCTACTTATTTCACAGACGCTATGAAGCTGCAGGATTTGATAAATCATACGTTCTACCAGACTCATCGTATCCATCAGGACATGCGATGAGAGCTGTCTTTATGTTAATTGTTATTTGTTATTTGTTAATAGGTAATAGAAGGCTGCCAAAAAACAAAAAAATCACCGGACTTATTTTTTTAAGTTCTGTTGCGGTGGGGATTATTGTTTCGAAAGCAGTGTTTGGCGAACATTGGGTGACAGATCTTGTTGGAGGTGGAATGCTCGGAGTCTCTCTTGCCTGTTTTGCACTTCTCTTTCTTTAAGACTTCTTACTTTTCTCAAGTTTATCTAACCGAAGCGCTTTAACTCCGTAATATACGACAAGCGCTATGATGATAAAGTCTATGAAGCTGCTGATAAAACTTCCGTAAAGAATTTTTGCTGATCCGATTGGGATGTAAGCGGTCTGCAACCCTTTTGCTGAACCCAAAATAAGTCCAAGAAACGGATTGATAAGATCAGTCACCATCGACGTAACCAATTTTTGGATTGCTCCACCTAGAATAAAACCAACCGCCAACCCAACGACTCCCTTTTCTCGAATAAAGTCAATAAAACCGCGCATATCAATAATTCTAATACATACATTATTCATATGTTGACAAGGGAGTTGTTTTTATTTAATCTAAAAGTAGCAGTTACAATTTCAAACCATTATGGCAAAAAGAAAATCTTCATCTCGAGCTAAAAAATACGATCCCCAGAAATCCCCCATCATTCAGGTTGGGGTAGTTGTTATTCTTGTTAGCGCCCTCTTTATTATGGCGTCACTTGCAAAACGATTTCCCAATCTTTTCTTTTAATTTCGACCCCGTCAATCTGGTATTCTGAATTGTATGGTACTGACCGATGATCAACTCATCTCGCTTGTTCTAAGCACCAAACTCATTGACGAAAAAGGACTCGCTGAAGTTAAAAAATATGCGCAAAACGCAGATGTTTCACTCTCTGACGCACTTCTTGAGAAGAATATTATTTCTGACGAATACTTTGGAGTACTCGTAAGTCAGGCTCTTCACATCCCTTTTGTAAGGCTATCCAAACTCACCATAGCAGACGAAATTCTCCATATTGTCCCAGAGAGACTTGCACGTAAACACAAAGTCATTGCATTCTCGCGTGATGCACATGGCATAAATCTTGCCATGACCAACCCTAAGGATGTAGTTGTTACCGATCTTTTGAAGCGAAAAACCGGACAAACCATTACGCCCTATTATGCTACTGAACGAGACATCAACAACACATTTCATTTTTATAAAAAAGAACTCCAACAAAAATTCAACGCTCTTCTCAAGAAATACGCCAAAAAAGCAGATGGTGGACTAGGCGACCTGCCTGTTGCCAAAATCGTCGACACTCTTATCGACTTTGCCTATCAAAATCATTCATCAGATCTTCACGTTGAACCACGCGACAAAGACGCATTGGTACGATTTCGTATTGATGGCATCTTACATGACATGCTCTTTGTCCCTAAAGATCTCCACGAAAGAATCATTTCAAGAATTAAGGTCATGTCGCGTCTCAGAACCGATGAACACCTCGCGTCACAAGACGGTAAAATGCGCTTAAGACTCGAAGAGGAGACGTTAGATATTCGCGTCTCAATACTTCCGATTGTTGATGGAGAAAAAGCCGTTCTTCGACTTCTCTCTTCAAGGTCAAACCAACTTTCGCTTGTTGATCTTGGAATGAGTGAATCTGATCTTAAGAAAGTTCACACCGCAATTGCCAAACCTCACGGCATGATTTTATCAACCGGTCCAACGGGATCTGGAAAATCAACTTCTGTGTATGCGATTCTTAAACTTCTCAACACAAGAGAGAAAAATATTACCACCATAGAAGACCCTGTTGAATATCGTATAAAGGGAGTCAATCAAATTCATGTTAATCCCAAAGCCAACCTAACATTTGCAAGTGGACTTCGCGCCATATTACGGCAGGACCCAAACATCGTACTCGTTGGGGAAATCCGCGACATTGAAACAGCGGGAATTGCCGTAAATGCTGCGCTTACCGGACATATGGTTTTATCAACACTTCACACCAATGACGCTTCAACCGCACTTCCCCGTCTTATCGACATGAAGGTTGAACCATTTCTTGTGGCGTCCACCATCAAAATTATTATTGGTCAGAGACTTATACGTAAGCTCTGTGAGAACTGTAAAATTTCCTATACGACAACCATCGAAGAACTCAAAAAACATCTTTCTGATAGGATGATTCAAAAACATTTTATTCCTATTGGACAGCAAAACGAAGTTCGTTTTTATAAAGGGCAGGGCTGCAAACTATGTCATAACACAGGTTATGCCGGACGTATTGGTGTTTTTGAAGTTCTTGAAGTAACAAATGCCATTCGAACACTTATTACCGATAAAAAAGATTCTGATGTGATACAGAAAGCAGCCTATGACGAAGGAATGACAAGTATGCTCGATGACGGCATCATAAAAGTTACCAAAGGATTGACTACTATCGAAGAAGTTCTCCGCGTAACACAGGTCGAATCATAAGTATGAAAACAAGTAAGATTTCGTTGTCCATAAACGACAAAATAGGTTTGTTTGGAAATCTTGCAACAATGCTTGCTGCGGGAATTTCGATCCTTGAAGTTGTTGACTCGCTTCTGGAAGACGTCAAAGGAGGCCAGAAAAAAATATTAGAAAGACTGCGTGCAGACATAACCCAAGGTAAGCCAATCCACGAATCATTCTCTTACTTTCCCAATAGTTTTGACCGAGTAACAATTAATATCATAAAAGCAGCAGAACAAGCGGGCACCCTCGACACAACCTTGAAAGATCTTAAAAAACACATTCAACAAGAACATGAATTTATTGACAAAGTTAAGTCAGCCCTCACCTATCCTGTTGTTATTTTTGTCGTGTTTATTGGAGTCATGCTTATGATCCTCATTGTTGTTATTCCCAAAATCGCAGTCGTCTTTACGCGACTCCACGTCGAGCTTCCTCTACCAACACGCATTCTCATCTTCGTCTCAGACCTCTTGATCAAAAATACATTTTTGTTTATTGCCGGAATTGTAGCGTTCGTAGCAATCATTTTTTTTATCTACAAAAATAACAGAAAACTTCTTCTTAATTCAATTTTTTCACTTCCTCTCGTTTCGCAACTTGTTCGAGAGATCGATCTTACTCGATTTACCAGAAGTTTCGCACTTCTTTTGACATCGGGCATACCTATCATAAGCGCTCTTGAACTTACTCAAGACGTTGTGGTACAACGAGATTTAGCTCATGTCATACAACAAACTAAAGACATGGTTTTGTCTGGGAAAAAAATCTCAGACGGCCTAAAACTAGCCAAAGGAAAGATTCCAAGTATTATGATCAAAATAATAGAAGCGGGTGAGAAAACTGGCTCGTTGGACAAGTCAATGCAGGAAATCTCAGAGCATCTTGACTACCAAGTTTCAAATACGTTACGAACATTGACCGCCCTTCTTGAACCTGTCATGCTCGTTTTGGTCGGAGTACTGATCGGCGGTATGATGCTTGCGATTATTGCACCAATCTATGGATTGGTTGGTCAAGTTGGAGCACGTTAAGGCTTCTTCAAAAACTCTTTTGCCTTCTCAACGAGTTGTACCGGAATAAAGTCAGCTTTAATAAGGTACGAGGTTGCTCCTTTTTTCAAAGCTTCTTTCATTGAAGGATCGTTTGATAAATTGGTGAGAATAATAATCGGTCCGTTCGGCTGTGCTGGTGGCGACTCTGCAAGTTTTGTCAAAACGCCAAGTCCATCTAAATTCGGCATCATGATATCCAAAAGTGTAAGATCCCATCCTCCTTGACTCAACTTCTCCAGTCCATCTTTACCGTCTTTGGCTGAGTCTACCTCAAACCCAGCATCTTTCATTACCTCAACATAGAGTTCCCGAAGATATAAGTCGTCATCAATAACAAGAATCTTTTTTGCCATGCACTAACTTTAATATAGTAATAGTCAAAATTCAATAATATTGCATTTTACTTTAGGCTCGCCTATACTAACTTGAATAATGATAATAACTCTAACTTCGGGGGCAGGTTACGGACGTACTCCCCTTTCAGCCTTTGACGCAGCTCTTCATGATGCAGGAATTTATAATTACAACCTCCTCATATTATCCTCTGTCATTCCAACAGGTGCAGTTGTCAAAAAGGGCATCTTTGAGACGAAAGAAAATGAACACGGCCACCGTTTGTACGTTGTTAGAGCCGAGATTAGAAGTCGTGAATCGGGCAAATGGATTGGTGCTGCTCTAGGATGGTATCAACTTGAAGATGGACGTGGAGTATTTGTAGAACACGAAGAAATTGGAGAAACACCCGATGCGGTAAAAGGAAATCTTGCCGCAGAAGTTCGCAAGTCGCTTATCGATCTGTGTCGAGCACGTAAGTACCCCATTATCGAAAGCCGTCTTCAAATGAAAATTAAAACCGCAAAAGTAACCGACTCTGCAGCTTGCGTCTTGGTCGTTGGCGTATATAAGGCTGAGGGATGGGAATAAACTATTTTTTGGGAAAAACTTTGTATTTTTTAAGATAATGAACTGGTCCCCACGATTGTTTCGCCTTCCTCAAACCTTCAATTCCCAAATCTTGCTCGTAATTAATGTGTGATCGCCCTAGTTTTTTAAAATATTCCGCAGACTTTTGCTTAAGAAAAGGAAATATTCCCTCATAGGTAACGTCAGCTTTTTCAAAATGAATAATGCCATGGTTGTCATGTATCGCTTCGTTGATTGAGAATCCTACAAGCTTCCCATCAATATAAAGACCCAAACAAAACAGTTCAAAATGTTCTGCTGATCTTAACAATCTTTGAACTGCCATAAGTTCTGTATTAGTATCAGCCCTATCTCTTCCCTGACTTTTTTCCCACTCAATAAATACACCAACGATTTCTTCATGAGTTTTGGTATCTTTCAAATCTATTTCTTTAACGATGTGTTTTGGATGTTTACGTAAAAAACGCGCCACAAAATTCTTTTTACCACGGTATTTTTTTCCTTGCAATGCGTGCACTCGATCTGTTGCAAGAATATAATCGTGACCATCTACATCTTCTTGAATGTGAAAATCGTTGAACAGCGTCTTTTCTGCTTGAGTAACAATTTCCGGTATAAGCTGTAGAGTTGGTTCGATGCCAATGTCTTTTGCATGTTGATGAAGCTTGTGAATTGAATTTTTTATCTCGTTTTTACCAAGAAGCGTCAAGAAAGGAAGACCCGTCATATAATCGTGAAACTTAAGAACGAGATTGTCGTTGAGAAATGTCCATTCTGCTTGATCATTAACGTTATAACTCCACATACTGACAAAGTTATAGTCTGAATAAGGAGGGAATTGAGACACAAAATCTCCAATAATATGCTTGTCATCAATCGCAAGTTTTTTAAAATGGGGGAATTGTGGAGTCATTTAAATTAACAAAGAGAGACCAATAAATAAACCGATTGCCGAGAGGATTTTTTTAACAAAATCTTTTCTTTGTATTTTTTCATGAAAATATTTTGGAAAGACTATAGTAAGAATTCCTCCATATATAATTCCGAAAAAGGCCTGTGTATTTCCCACTACGCTCACGAGCGCAACCGGCCCTGTCGCAAAAGCTAAAAACTGAAGAGCCTTTGATAATATAAACATCCCTTCATTCAAAAATACCATTGTTAAAACGTTGACTCCTGCAGTTCTTAAGCCCCTATGAAACGACTGACGTACGGGTTTTATCACATATAATAATGCTCCACCAATTCCAACTCCCCAACTTTCATAACTTAAGATTTTGGTAAACGAATTTGCGTCAATAGCGAACTTAACGAGTAACACTGAGATCGCCCAAAATATATTGGACACAATCATTAGCCAAAATCCAGCTGAAAAACTGAATTTTTTTTTCGTTTTTTTATATGAAATCGGGAGTAATGATACAAAAATAATAATAAATCCTATGAGTTGCTTTATCGATATCGTTTCTTTTAAGAAAAAAAATGCTGAGACAATAACAAATATCGGCATCGTCTGCATGAGAATATTTACATAACTTGCCTCTTCAAGAGAAATTGCTTTAAAGTATGTGTACGCAGCCCAAATAGTAAAAACACCACTTAAAAGTAACAATATTGCATCTCGAAAACTGAGTACGGGAAACCCAAAAACTACCCAGAATGTCGTTCCTGCAATAACACCAGCTATTGTTGTATATATTGGCATGCCACGATAATCTTTGAGTTTGTTAGAAACAATATGTTTATCAACAAATACAACGACCGCATAACCTATTGCAGAAAGTAGGGCTGATAAAAACCAATGCATTCTGCATTATATAAAACATTTGGTAGCTTGACATTCAATAGCGGCATTAGTAATCTGGTAACATGGATCAACATCAGGCTCCCTCACACTTGGAAAGAAAAATTGCCTACATTTTTTTTATTTTTATTTCCGGTTGGTGGCTGTATCTTTTTTTTAATCACATAACAAACTCTACTCCTGCATATTTGTTTGCCGCAACATACGGAATCATGGCCTTGCTTGGAGGAATTTGGGGGCTTGAGATTTCTCGCAAATGGGGTGGAACAAAAAGCGTCATGGGAAAAGCCATCACTTCAATGGCGTTTGGTCTATTGGCTGCAGAGTTTGGCCAAATTGTTTTCAGCTTCTACAATATATTTCAAAATAACCAGGTTCCCTACCCATCACTTGCCGATATTGGATTTTTTGCAAATATTCCACTCTACTCAATTGGAATTCTCTATTTAGCGCGCGCTTCAGGAGTCCGATTTACCGCACAAAAACTTTCTCACAAAATTCAGATCGTGCTTCTTCCTATTGCTATGCTCTACCTATCTTATTACATGTTTCTTCAAAAATATGAATTTGACTGGGGTCAACCTTTGAAAATTTTTCTTGACTTTGGCTATCCTTTTGGACAAGCAATATATGTTTCTTTAGCTCTTTTAACCTATACGCTTTCAAAAAGCGTACTCGGCGGTATTATGAAAAAAAAGATTTTATTTATCCTTTTTGCATTTCTTATGCAGTATGTCGCAGACTATAATTTTTTATTTCAAAGCAGTAGAGGTACATGGGCAAATGGTGGATACGGAGACTTTCTCTACTTTCTCGCTTACTTTCTCATGACGCTTGGACTTTTGAACTTACAAAACATTCAACAATCATAATCTCTATGGATCCGTTTGCAACGCTGACTATAAAAATCATTAAAGAGCAGGAAAATATCATCGGTCCTATTGCTTTGGAACAAGCCAAAAAAGTGTCTGGACTTACTCTTGATTGGGGAGGACAAAAAGTGTCGTTTAGCGGGGACAAGACGGATATCGTCAATAACCTTGTCAAACAATACGAACATCTTTTCGGTAAGGCATCTATTGAAGTTTGCAAAGATGCGGTTAGATCGCTCCTCTCTAAAATTCCTCCAGAAAAAGTACCGTATTTACTTCGCTAACAGATATTCCTATAATGAAATATCATGTCTGATTCTTACACTTCTATTGCTCATCTCCTAAGTACGAACGACGACAATCTTTCAGAACAACTCACTCACGTAAATCGAGAGATGTATAAAAAAAATCTTGAGCTCACCGATCGAAATAAAGTACTCTCTGTACTGCGAAAGATTGATGAAACAATTCTAAATTCGGTTACTGATCTTGAAGAAATCTCACGAAGAATAGCAAATATCGTGATCGAAGATATTGGTTTTAAAAGCGTATTTATATTTCGCGTACTTAAAGAGCAGGGAGCGGTTGTCCCCCTTACCATCTCTACCACGAAAGAAGTGTTGAATCTTGAAATTGATCTTGAAAAGGCTCTTCACTCTTTAAAGTTTACTCTTGAAGAAAAAGACAATATCGTCATTCAAACAATTCAAGAGAAAAAAATGCACCTAACCAATACTCTTTTTGCGATTACCAAGGGACATTTTTCGCAAGATGCAGCTCGAAATATTCAACAGGCTCTCAGCGTAACTTCTTTACTCGTTTATCCACTTGTGGTTCGGTCAGAAGTTATTGGCTCAATGGTTATTGGACTTGATGATGGAAAAAAACCCATGTCGCAATATGAAAAATGGAAGGACTTTGTTGATCGCCTCCCTGACGTTGTTGCAATCGCCGTAAACAACGCCCTTCTCTATCAAGAAATTCAAGAAGCCAACAACAAACTCAAAGAATTAGATGCCTTAAAAGATGAGTTCGTCTCGGTTGCCTCCCACGAACTGCGCACTCCAATGACAGCGATCAAATCATATCTTTGGATGGCACTTGCCGGTAAGGGAGGAGTCATCAGCGAGAAGCTTCGGCTGTATCTTGATCGTGCATATAACTCAACGGATCGATTAATAAAACTCGTAAACGACATGTTAAACATCTCTCGCATCGAATCTGGTCGCATGTCATTTCATTTTGCAGAATCAAATATTATTGAGATGGTTAATCAAATGGTCGATGAAGTTAAACCTCGCGCTGACGAACTCGGACTAACTATTATTGTGGAGAAGGCAAATACCATTCTTCCCACCGTACTAGCCGATAAAGATAAAATGAGTGAGGTTCTCATTAATCTCGTTGGTAACTCTCTTAAATTCACTCCAAAAGGAGGGACGATCAAGATTACGTTTGAGCTTAATGACGAAACCGTCGTTGTACACATAGCGGATAATGGGGCGGGTGTGACCCCCAACGACCTCCCTCGTCTATTTACTAAATTTGGTCTTATGGAACATTCGTATGTACACAACAAGACATCGCAAGGTACTGGACTTGGTCTTTATATCTGTAAAAACATAATCGATCTTCACAAAGGAAAGATATGGGCATACTCAGAAGGAGCAAACAAAGGAGCTGTCTTTAGCTTTACATTAAATAAATTTAATCAAAAACAACTCGAAGAGATGAATGTAAAATTAAAAGGCAAGGAGGGTATCGACATTATTCACTCTCAGTTATGAAAAGAGGATTCAGTTTTCCAGAACTTCTTATGGTCATGGGTATTATTGCGATCTTAAGTACGTTTATGGTAACAAATCTCTTAAACACTCAAAGAAAAGTAAATATAGACACGTCTGTATCGAAAATTGTTGGAGATTTTAAACATCAACAACTGAAATCGATGATGCGTGATACCGATGGTCAAACGACATCTGATTATTACGGAGTTTATTTTGAACCAACAAGATATACCTTATTTCGTGGATCTTCTTACAGCGCAGGAAACACTTCAAATTTTGTTGTAGACCTAGACGGTGCTCAACTTTCGTCAATTGGCCAAGTCGAAATTATATTTGCAAGTGGGAGTGGTGAGATAAATGGATTTGGAAATAACCAAAAAACAATAACGATTTTTCAAGGCACTGCTCAAAAAATAATCACCATTAACAAATTCGGAGTTGTCACTAATATTAATTAGTATGTTACAAGTTACACGTTACAAGTTACAAGAAGTTGGTCAATCGTTAACCGAGTTATTGGTCGCGATTGGTATTGCCGCCCTTCTTCTACCTGCGCTTCTGACTGGTTTCATCTCATCAAGAGAAGGTAAATCGCAACAATTACAGCGAATTAAAGCAGTTACACTCCTTCAGGAATCAGAACAAGCACTTCGTAGTATTCGCGATGCAGGTTGGGCAAACATTTCAACGAACGGCACCTACTATCCACAAATAAGTGGAAGTTCGTGGACGCTTACCTCAGGGACTCAGTCTGTAAGCGGATTTACCCGAAGCATTCAGATCTCAGATGTTTACCGAGACACTAACGGGGTAATCGTTACATCAGGCGGCACTCTTGATCCCTCAACAAAAAAAGCCATCATCACTGTTACATGGCCTACTCCAATCCCATCATCAACTCAGTCCACGGTATACGTAACTCGTTTTGAAAACTTAAGCTATACCGAAACAACACAGGCGCAGTTTAATGGTGGGACCATAAATAATGTCTCCGTTACCAACACTAACGGTGGCGAGATACAACTCTCAAACAATACTAAAGGTCAATGGTGTCAACCAAGTTTGTCAAGTGGAGTAATTGATCTTCCAACAGCTCCAAAGTCTGTATGGGCAGAACCAGGACACGTCTATGTCGGGTCGGGTACAACTCAACAATCATCCACCATCTCATTTACGCATATCGCAATAGCCAATACTGAACCTCCAACAGGTACGGTTCTCGGTACGTTTAAAGGTTATGCGACAAACGACGTCTGGGCAGACACAAATTATGGATATATCGCAACCACAAGTAATTCAAAAGAGGTTGTCGTTATTAATCTTAATCAATTTGCAGATCCTGTAAATAACATCTATGCCGAACAGGGATATTTTAACACCAATAATAGTAGCGATGATGCGCAAAGTATTTTTGTAATGCAGGGGCGAGGATATGTCGCGGCAGGTCGTTATTTATATGTATTTGATCTTAGTAGCGCAGCAGGCTCCAGACCTCAGATTGGAACCCGCATTAGTTTTGCAAATTCCGGAGATTTTGCAGGAGAAATCTATGGCGTAACTTTGGGGGGAAGTAGGTATATTTTTGTTTCAATTGAAGGAAGCACTCCTGAAGAACTTAAAATTATTAATGTGACCAATCATAATGGTGGATCATCTCAGTGGGGAGTAGTTGGTCAAATTAATATCGAACCAAATAACTGTAGCACGCTTGAATCTGGAAAGTCAGTGTACATAAAACCTGACGGAACACGCGCATATATATCTTCAACTAACGACCAGAGCTTTAAAGAATTTTTTGCGATTGATACATCAAATAAATCCAATCCTACTCTCGTTGGTGGACTCGCATCCAATCCTCCTTGTACGAATGGTGGAGGATATGAAGCAAGCGGAATGGATCCTGAACAGTCCGTTGTTGTTTCACTTGCAGAAAATAGAGTCGTCCTTGTTGGGGTAGATCCAACAAGCGGTGGAACAAACGCCGAAGAGTATCAAGTACTCGATCTTTCTAATGAGGGAGCTCCTGTTAAATGTAGTGGTCTTAATATTAATCAAGGTATTTTTGGTGTCTCTGCAGTTAAAGAAACCGATGGTGATGCGTATGCTTATTTAATTACGGGTGACTCATCAAATGACTTAAAAATTGTTCAAGGTGGACCTGACGGAACATATGTCGAAACCGGTACGTATGAATCGGCGACATTTGATCCGGGATACAATACCGCATTTAATCGTTACACTATTACGACAACTATTCCCGCACAAACCACACTTCAGTTTCAGTTTGCTTCGACAAATTCGGTTGGAGGAAGTTGCAGCGGAGTTTTGTTTAACTTCGTAGGTCCAGACGGTACTTCGTCAACCTACTATACCGCACAACAAGCACAGTTGTATCTAAGTAGTTTAGGTGGATATCTAAATCCAGGAAGATGTTTTCGCTATAAAGCGTTTTTCTCAACACTCGACCCCAATCAAACACCGGTGTTAAATGATATGAGTGTTAACTATTCACCATGAAAAGAAAATCTTTTACTCTTGTAGAACTGCTCATTTACATGGGTCTTTTTACTATTCTTCTTATTGTATTAACCGATATTTTTTCGGGAATTTTTGATATCAGGCGAGAATCCGAATCTCTAACAAGCGTTGAGTTGGATGGTAACTACGTCACTGCAAAACTTCTCTACGATATCCCTCAAGCTCAAAGTTTTAGCACGCCTTCAACTGAGGGAGTTCAAACGACATCTCTTATTATGACGATTAACGGAGAAATACATACGTATGCTCTTAATAGTGGAGATCTTCAACTGACAAACAATAGCGGAACTTTTCAACTCAATAGCGAGGGAACAACCATCTCAAACCTTACCTTTCAAAAAATTGGGCCTGGCCCAGGCAAAGATACACTCGTCATAAACTATGACGTAACCAGTACGACAACCAGAAAAAGCGGTCCTGAGGTTAAAAATTATACAACCGCCATCAAACTTCGCTGTGAAACACTTACCTGCTAAGCAAAGAGGTTACACGCTGGCGTTGTTGTTGGTTTTTATTGTTATTGGCATTGCCATAACCTCAACCGCAACATTACTTATTCTGTTGAACTCAAAAAATGCCAGCAACTTTGAACTGGGAATACAGACTGTCCAGTTAGCAGACAGTGGTGCCGAAAACGCAATACTACGTCTCCTACGAAATCCTGCCTATACCGGTGAAACGATTACAACCACAGACGGAACAATCACTATCACCGTAACCGGTAGTTCTACCAAAATCATCACATCAACCGCACGTATTGGTAATTTTTTACGTACAATAAAAGTAGACTTGTCGTCTGGAAACAATCTCATCATACAATCATGGAAGGAGATTTTTTAATATGGATATTGATTTTTCATCTAAACAGAAAGCGCTTCTTTATCTTGATCGCACGTACTTTCTTTATTATGATGCTAAGTCTCAAAGGATTCTTCGCGTTAATATTCCTCCCACTTCGATTCGAGAACTTGACGTAATAAACGAGGACGAAATTGACGCCTTGCTTAAACTGTTTATTGAGTCCAATGCCTTGTCCCCAGCTTCAGTAACGATCGTTCTGGCAGAACCCGTATTGTTTTATAAACCTTTTTCTCACAGTCAACCCGTATCTGAAGAAGCTGTCAAAGATTTTATCGACGCTGTACCGTTTGACGACGTTGGCTATCGTGCATTTACGGTCTCGGATGGTCATATGATCGTGGCAACCAACAAAGAGTTTTATCAAGTTTTTAAAGAAATTCTTGAAGAAAAAGGTTTTGATGTTAAAACAGTATTTCCCTCTCTTCTTCTTGACCAATATATTCCTGGTATTGTATCTGGGCTTGACGAGCATAGTGCAAAACGAATTCTTGCATCGCAAGAGAAAATCCGCAGTTTTAATTTTCTTGATTCTATCTACGTTGATTCTACATCTGAGACCGGTAGAATGGGAAAACGATTATTTTCAAATCTTCAGATACTTCTTGGTGTTTTTGGTCTTCTCATTATTATTCTTATCATACTTCTCGTACGACAAGCCCCTCCTCCAAAACCACAAGCCACACCTGAGCTGCTCAAAAAAACAATTGAAGAATCAACGCCTCCTACCACCCAAAGACTAAATAATTTATCAGTACGGATTCTCACTCCCTCTCAAGGCTCGACTCTATCGGCGACGCTGATAAGCAAGCTAAACGAAGCGGGTATTACTCAAGTTACATCAGGTATTCAAACTGAGCTTCTCCAGAATTCTTCAATTCAATTAAATACCACGGTGTCTCAACAGGACAAAGATCGTCTCATACCGCTTTTGAAATTAGTTCTCCCAGACGCAACAATTCAAGACGTACAAGATGCTTCGTTTAGCGCGACTGTGTCAATACAATAGTTTGCCCTTGACAAAGAATTTCTATTTCTATACTCTGAAATTATAGTTATAAATTTAAATACTATGAAAAATAAATTACAAAAAGGTTTTACGCTTATCGAACTATTAGTTGTTATTGGAATTCTTGCTGTTCTTTTAGCAATCACACTTATTGCAATTAATCCCGCTCGTCAATTCGCACAAGCAAATAACACCAAAAGACAAAGTGATGTTACCGCAATACTAAACGCAGTAACACAATACGCAGCTGACAATAAAGGTGCGCTCCCCGCGGGTATTCCAGACAGCACGCAGGGCGCTTCGGTCATTGGTGGAGACACCGTGGGCGGACAGGTTGATATTTGTCCATCACTTGTCACAACGTACATTGCCGCACTACCGGTTGATCCTTTGACCAACAACGGGACACCAGTAAGTACCTGTAACGCAACGTACAACACCAATTACACGATTGTTCGAAGCACAACAAACAACCGATTGACCGTAGCCGCTCCGGCAGGAGAGCTCGGAGTAGTAATCACGGTAACACGATAAGTAATCTAAACTCATCAATTTAAAATATCCCCGCTTAGTCGGGGATATTTTTTTGTAATATAATAAATACGAATGGACGATAACTGGAAGAAAAAACTAACCCCCGAGCAATACCGAGTTCTTCGTGAAAAAGGAACAGAATCTCCGTTCACCGGCAAGTATGTCAACATGCATGATGACGGAATGTATCACTGCGCAGGATGTAACACTCCTCTTTTCTCATCAGATACTAAATTCGATTCGAAAAGTGGATGGCCAAGTTTTTATGATGTAGCGGATAAGGGAAACGTCAAACTGATCGAAGATAATTCTCACGGCATGCATCGTACTGAGGTTGTGTGTAAAACTTGCGGAGGACACTTGGGTCATGTCTTTGACGATGGTCCACAAGATAAAACGGGAAAACGGTTTTGTATTAATTCATGCGCTCTTGAATTTAAGAAAAAATAATTGGTATGGATGCAAATAATATTTACAAACTCCTTCTTGCGGTGATTCTCGGAGCATTTATAGGACTCGAGAGACAGGTACATGAAACTTCAGAGCGAACAGAAAAATCAAAAGGATTTCTTGGTGTCAGAACGTTTACCTTGGTTGCGGCACTCGGAGCACTAAGCGGAATTATTTACCGATTCAATGCCACGCTGTTTGTAATCATTACGGTTGCTCTTGTTCTTTTTATCCTACTCTTATATATATTTGACAGTCTTTACTCACGTGATATTGGAATTACAACAGAACTTGCGCTTCTCTACTGTTACTTATTTGGGGCAATTATTTTCATAACCACCATTCCACTTCAAATTATCGTAGCCTCTGTTATTTTGCTTGCGCTCATTCTGTCATGGAAAGAAAAGATCAAGTCGTACGTGCGCAAAATAAACGAAGAAGAGATGGGTTCGTTTATTGCCTATGCGGTAATTTCGCTGGTGATTCTTCCTATTCTTCCCAATACAACATATAAGCTTTCACAAATTCCCTCTCTAATACCTTTTCTATCGGTTCTTAATATACCGCTTGGTGGATTTGAACACATTCCGCTTTTCAATCCATTTCAGATATGGTTATTTATAACATTGGTCACGGGAATTGATGTTGCAGGCTATGTTATTGAGAGAACAATAGGTCAGAAAAAAGGTTGGATTCTCACCAGTATTGCGGGTGGTTTTGTCTCATCAACCGCAACTACCCAGTCAATTATCATACAGAGTAATCATGTGAAAAATGCCGCGTATTTTGTATCGGCTGCAGTTCTGGCAAACGGAGCAAGTTTTATCCAGGAAGCGATACTTGTTGCGCCGGTTAATCCAAGACTCTTCGTCAAACTCAGTATCATTCTTGTCGTTATGGTTATTGTTTCTATTCTTATCGCTATTTTTCTTTTAAAAAAAGGTCATCTTGGTACAAAACCTGATCTTCCAGAAACAAAAAAGGCACTGCTTAAAACACATCTATTTCACCTTGTCCCGGCACTCAGACTTGCCATGTTTCTTATCTTGGTTAAATTTATCTCAACTATTGCGTTATATTTTTTTGGAAACAGCGGATTTCTTATCTCAATCGCTATTGGGGCGCTTACCGGTATGGATGCGGTTATGTTAAATATTGCAGAACACGCAGGTCGTACCATCAGCATACCCTTTGCCATTACCGCAGTCTTAATCGCAAACGCGGTAAATCTCACCGGTAAATTAGCCTACAGTTTCTTTGCGGGTAAACCCAATTTCTCATACCGATTTGGAATGTCGCTTCTTATTATTATGGCGTCAGGGTTTCTAGCATCAGTTCTCTTTATGTAAAAATATGAAGGCAACGTTTGCAGGCGGGTGTTTTTGGTGTACTGAAGCAATCTTTAAAAGACTTCGTGGTGTTTCATCGGTACTTCCGGGATACGCAGGTGGAGATAAAGAAAACCCAACGTATGAACAAGTGATATCTGGTAATACTGGCCATGCCGAATCAATTCAGATTGAGTTTGATCCAGAGAAAATCTCGTATCACGATTTGGTCTATGTATTTTTTCGTCTTCATGATCCAACGACTCTCAATCGTCAAGGAAATGATGTTGGCGCGCAGTATCGATCGATCGTTTTTTATCATGATGAAGAGCAGAAGAAAACTGCGCATGAAGTAAAAGATAAACTTGAGAAAGACAAAGTTTATCAAGATAAAATCGTGACTGAAATTATTCCGTATGTTCACTTTTATCCGGCTGAAGAATATCATCAAGATTATTTTGCAAGAAATTCTTCACAGCCCTACTGTCAGTATGTAATTGATCCAAAGGTGCGAAAGCTTCTTGACGAATACAAAGAATATTTAAAGTAGCTCTCTTCGAAGTTTGTGGTATGCGACACTTCTCATGATACATCCCGTATCGATAATCACTTGACCAACGGATCGTAAAAAGGTATTGTCCCTTTCCATTCCCTCACTAAAAGCTGCCGCACCTACTGCCTGAACAACCGCGCCTAGTTTTGCTTGTTTTGGGATTTTCGGAGTATCTCCAATCTTTTGAATCTCTGCATTGAGTCGTAAAACATCTATTTCAGCGCCCGCAGCGATTGCAAACGCCGTCTTATTCATAACGGGAGCAAAAGCGACAAGCACTTCTGTACGAAGAAAAAAATCAGCTATTGGATCTGCAATCGCTCCTGCTTTTGAAGTTGCGTTTAACCAACGCGCAGGATTACCTTCGAGATCGGTCGCCATTGCAACACAGAATTCTTTGGTGGCTCTGCGCCAGTTACCATTTCTTGCATCACGTAGTCCCATTGCACCGATTATTGGACGTGCTACAGTCATAGCGTTTGGGATAAGATATCTCGCCGGATGTTGTTTTAGAGCTTCTAGACGACTCATAGAAAAGACAAGTATAACATACGTTGACATCAAGATCTTACACTGATATAGTTCCCAAATATGACAAGACCAGAAGTTCCAATTTCAGAACTAGATCCACTCTCTCGAGTAGATCTTGCGGTAAGGATTTTATGGGGACATAAATTACTAGCAGCAAATAGAATGCTTAGTGAAGAAGTTCTTAATGAAGGTCGTCATTATGATGGGACAAATGGTTTTGACGAAAGAAACACAATTGAAACACTCAAAGGTCTAGAAATGATGGCGAGGGAATTTATTCCTGATATTGGTAAAAAGGGGAGACCTTTGAGAGGTGTTGCGAGAAGATCGATTAGAACATTTTTAGCAAGTAGCGGTAACCCCGACATTGGCGTATTGGCAAGAGCCTGGGACGAAGGACTTAGAGATGGACTTTTTACACAAGCAACTGGACCTATGTTAGGAATTACATTTGACGAAATTACATTTCTCGCTGATGGTCAAAGAGAATTAGAACAAAGAGTTGGGGAAGAAGCCAATATCTCTGGCATTGTACGTCATTACAAGACACATGGAGCTTTACCTCCTCTCCCTCAAGCTGCTTAATCTTTAAGGGTTTCTGACCAGTAGAAGGTACAGCCGTCTTTACCAACAACTGCGCTGTGTTGGGTGTTACTGGGAATAATAAGTTTATCTCCAGGTTCAAAAACGTATTTCTGATTCTCGACGATAACCTGCATTGATCCTTCAAGACATGCGAGGAATTTTGTTTCTCTGTGTTTATGAGATTTGTATATAAATCCTGGCGGATCTTTAATTAAAATCGGATTAAATCCTTCTTCACAAGCTTCTTTTTCAATCGCTTCTCTTGATCCACTTTTGGGAAAATGCGATTTATAAAACATGGAGAAATTATATCAAATAAGAAGCGCTGCTCTTGCCGCACCCACTCTTCCGGCATCTTTGATTTCGGGGAATTGAATTTGTTTTCCTGAATAGACGCTTATCACTCTTTCAACTTCCTCACGGTAACCGGGCATTTTCCAAAACAACGATCCCTCAATGGGAATATGAACAATTGGTTGAGTAAATTCTTTTGGAAATGCAAGAATGGTTCCAGAAATTATTGCTCCAACAAGTTGAGCCGATCTATCTCGAAGCATTTTAGCAGTAGAAAACGCATTAACTACAAAATCTGGTAATTTAAAATCTCTATCTACTAATAATTCACTCATTACCTGTGTTGGATCAGTAGCTCCATATCTCTTCATGAGTTTTTGCATAGTCTCTTCTCCTTGCATCCAAGTAAAAAGACCACCCAGATAAAGACCAGATATGTATTTTTCAGCAAGTCTTTGTCCTGGATTATTACTACGACCATCAAAAATCTGCAATTCTTCGCTTAAGGGAATATCTCTAAACTGACCAGCTTCTGTGTTGAAAACACCGTTCGACATTGCAACTGCAAGATTAAATCCCGTACCTACAACACCTCCTATTTGGGCTTGGTCTGCAAATAAAACTGCAACTGTGTCATTCATAACGACAGAGGGTGTAGATAATGGCAACATGTATCTACTATGCATCGCTTTCTTTAATGCTTCTCCAACGGGTACTTCATCAATTCCAGGAATTATAAAACCTTTTGACAAAGATTGATCCGATATCATATCTACTCCAATCGTGTCTCTTGCGGGGATTGACTGTCCAGGAAAAGAGTAGACAATTCCTAACCTATCCGGATGGTAACTTGTTATTACTTTACCCAATGGTGTAATAATAGAATTGTAAAAATCCTCAGCGCTATCAAAAGTCCTTGACTCTAATGGAATTGATTGATGAGTTTTTAAAGAAGGCTTTCCCTTACAAAATGTATACTGAGCTGCATATACATTGGTTCCACCAACTTCCACTACGAGCGCTTGTCCGTCTGGTGGTTCTTGATGACAAAGATTTGATGGGAGTTGAGAATTAAACATACCAAGATCGGTTTGTTCACCTCTCATACTTCTTGTCAGTTGATCTTTAAATCGCGAAGCTATTGCGTGAAGTTCGTGGCCGGTAAATCGTTCTGGCAAATTCAGCTTCCTTGGGCGTTCCATCTCGATATTATACCACCACAAAGCTCTAAATTATCTTCTGGATTTTTTCTTTTGGAGTTATGCTAAATGATCATGGCACCAATCTCCACAGTTTTAAAGTGAAGTAGAAAAAGATTAAACCAACAATCAAAACTATCGATCCTTTAATGACAAAAGATTCTCGTTTTGGCAGTGTACTTATAACGAACCTTGATGCTCCAGTTTTATTTCTACGATCTGAGTACAATCTAACTGCGTCATTAGCATACTTAATATGAACTAATCCAAAAATAATCAAACAAACACTCATGAAAGCAAAAAATGCTCCTGCATATTCGTTTCTAAACGTTTTAGTAAAATACGCTACAGATATAAGTAAAAATGGTAAAAGCAACGTAACGTTTCCAAATAAAAATATTTTCTGTCGAGTGGTGGTTTTTTTGAGTTTGTTCAAATAAACAATCATTCCGATGAGAATTCCGCAGGCGGCAATGAACTTAATGACTGGTTCCATTATCTGTTTGTCCATAAGTTAAATGTATCTTAGTAAGATGCTGCAGTCAAATTTGCTTGAAGAAAATCAGCGTCGTTTGGAAAATTTTGCACGTTTTAGTTTGCGTTTGGCACGTTGGATTGCTTCTTTACTTGTTCCTCCACCGCCGGTTTTTCTACCGCCTTGAGTAGTAAATATTGGAGTCATCGCTTTTTTTGCCACAGGAACAACAAGTGCTCCATGCGTTATTGTTTGAGTGTTTTCGGCAATAGCGGGTTCGCTCTTGACTAAACCATGTTGACCATTACGACGACTGCTTGGGACAAACACAGCAAGATCTCTCAATGCATGCGTTTGAACTTGTGGAGCAGTCGGTGCATTATCAACCAACCGTCCACCGTTTCGGCTACCGTGATAAAATTGACCTCCACCTGGGAATGATTCTTTTGCCATAAACGAGTATTCTATCACAAATTATTACGAAGTTTGTTTTTTTGGAAAGAGGAGGGCGAGTGCTTTGAGAAGAAGTGTAAGTAATATGACGCTAAACGCAACAAGACTTATGGGTAATAATCCTCCTGGCCAATCTTGAGGTTTAAACCATCCGCTCAATCCCATTATCAAAACATGCAGTCCCACAAATACAAGTGCAAGGTACCCGAGTTGCTGAATCTTAAACCACTTTGTCTGATCAGTTGACTCAATCACTGATGGAATCGAACTTATCGCAACAATCGCGAAAACAAATAACGATAATACTCCAAATAACAAAGCCAGCTCTCCATTGAGATTCAACTTACCACTTGCTTGAAAATATTTTGCATAGTAGGCGGGGTTAAAAATAAGAAGTGATATCACTGCGTGAATCGCGCCCAAACCAAATCCGATAAGTCCTAAGTATTTTCGCATGGACAACTTTGAAGCGAACACGCCCGGGCTAAATCGTGCAAGTGGTCCCAGAATGTAAGAGGAAGCAATAAGAAAGACAGCGGATAGAGATATTGCTTTGTTGGATATGTACAGTGGAAAATTATCCCACGACACTCCTTTAATGATGTTATATCTTACGATCGAGTATCCAAATGCGAGTGCAATAAGCGTAATGATGG
>CAYHIW010000002.1:0-38786 GCA_964356745.1 uncultured Gammaproteobacteria bacterium
AGATCTTAAATATAAACTTGGGCGCCCTCGCCTATTTCGTTAACTTCACGAGAGATTTTAATATTACGGGGTGGGTGTAGGTGTTTGTGTTGTGGTGGGTGATGGTGTTGTAGTTGTGCTTGCTTCAGTTGTTGGTGTGGGAGTTGTATCTTCCTCCTCTTCTTCAAATTTTTCGCCACCGGTTGTGACAATGACATCATATTCATTTCCATCATCAAGACTGCTCGAGTCAACCTCGACGTTATCAAAATCAGAAGCTAACGCATCCTTTATTTCTTCTGCTATGTCTTGAAAGTTTTCTTTTGCTGAGATGGTGGTTGTCTTGTGGTCGGTATCGTCAGCGTTATCACTTTTAATATTGTCAGATTTAAAACCAGCCTTCTCTAGTGCTTTTGCTGCTGTTCCTGCTTGTCCAGGAGTCCCAGTTCCATTCAATATTTGTATTTTTACGTCCTCCTTTGCGATTTTGGGTTTCTCGGTCGGCGTTGGTGATTGATTTTCTAGTGCTACTTGCTCTTTTTGACTTTCGTTTTGATTTTGCTGATAGAAGAATATTCCTGCAATCGCAATAGCGAGAAAAATTACAACCGCAACAATGGTTTTTTTCTTCCCTGATTTTTGTTGTTGTGGGTATGGTGTTGCCTGTGCTGTATCCATCATGTTACTCATAAGTTTACTACATATATATCACAATTTTTCTCACTTTCAACCCCAACCACTTTTGGACGATCGAGCAAAAGTGGTTGGGGTTCTTTTTGGACCTCAACGAACCTCGTAGGCTACAGTCCCTTTCCCAGGGGTTCGTATGGCAAAGAAGAGGGTGTTAGTCGGAGGTGCCGACGAGGTAGATTGCTTGCCAAGGTCGGTAACTTGAAAGATATCGAGTGTTAATTACTTCTTTTCCTGCCGAGTCAAATACTTTGTATGTGAACACTGCTTTTCCTCCCCATGCCGGAAAGTCAACCTGTTTGACAACCCCCTTTTTTAATGTTGGATCGTCTTGACGAAGTTCAGGAAGTGGTGGTTGAACATCATAGAGAGTAACAGGCGAAATCTCAGTACGTCTTCCATCTTTTTTCCCAAATAAATTAAAGGTTAAGAGATTGTTTTCTTGATCAACAACCGTCTGAATTAATATATGCGATCCCGTATCATTTTTGAGTTTAAAATCAACGGTAGGACCAAACACCGTTGCGTCAAAACCTGGTTTGGAATCATTTTCATAGTACCCTACCCTATACGCATGAGCTGTACGATCGACGATCGGAAGTCCCGTATTAAGAGCAGCTCTAAAAAGCGTTGTCGAAACTTGACAAACACCACCTCCGTCACCCAACACTGTTTTTCCGCTTTTAATAATATAAGCCTGTTTATATCCGGTTGCCTGAGTAATATCTCCAATAGTGTCATTGAAGGAAAATGTAGCTCCTGGTGGGATAAGTACCCCGTTGAATTTTGAAGCAGCATGAAGAACATTATGTACTCTTTCTGGAATAGAGTGGCTGTAATCTGACTTCCCAACTCCAATAAGTTCTTCGATCCCAAACTGATTTACTTTGGCTAGAGTAATCTCAGGATTAATAACTTCCTTCTCTAAGATAACGGTAAAGCTTGGGTTCTTACTATTTTTTGCCTCAGTAATATTTTTTTGAATTGAGCTTGTCAAAACTTCGCTTTTGATTCGACGGCCTTTTTCTTCCTGACGAAAACTAACAACCCGATTATTCTCAAATGAGAAGAGAGCGTTTTTGGCGGGTTTGTTATATTTCTTCTCAATAGATCGAACTATCTTGTCGAGAGCAGAAGTTTCATAAACAACAGTAGTAGTATAAGTAAATTCACGAAGTCCAAAAAGAGTAGAGGCTTGTTCATAAAGACGCCCGACGATATTTTTTGATCTGCCGATCAGATATGCGTTTTCGATCAAATTTTCTGCGTCAGTTCGAATATTAAGTTGTTGACCTGATACCGTTGCAATATTCTCTTTTTCGAACTGTACCCTAATTTGGGTATTTTGAATATATTGGTACTTTTTTTCAAATATGAGCTTTGCATCATTCTTTGTCGCACCACCCAGCTCTATATTGTCGATTATTACGTTGGGATAAATAGCGTTTGAATATTCTTTGTCCTTGTTAAAAATATAGGTAAAAAAGACAAGAATTGATAGAATAAAAAGAATACCGAGCGTTGTTATGATGTACGCATATTTAGACGTGTAATTTGCTATCATAATTGTTATGGATCAATCTTCTGTTCCGCAACCTTTGTTCGATGCAAAATCAGCCGGAGCGGTACAGCCCGAAGAGACGCCGGAGAATTTAACAACTCCAGTTCCACCACCACCTCTTCAAGCAGAGAGTATACCTCCTTTTTCAGGGAACCATTTCTTAACAAGCTCAAAAGGAAAGTACATATTCATAATAGGAGCGGTTATATTTTTTATCGTTATTCTTATTATAGCGTTTGGATTTTTAAAAGGGTTCGCAAGTGGACCCAAAAAACCAGTTACCTTAACATATTGGGGATTATGGGAAGACAAAGAAATTTTACAACCCTTATTCGATGAGTATCGTAAGAAAAATCAACACATAACCATAGACTACGTGAAAATGACCTCAGATAGTTACCGTGAAAAACTTTTGACGCGAAGTAAAGATGGTAAAGGTCCTGATATTTTCAAGTTTCACAACACATGGTTGCCTGAAATTAAAGACGTTGTGTCCGCTCTACCGTCTTCGGTTATGTCAAAAAGCGACTATGAAAAAACATTTTACCCCATTCATAAAAACGATCTAAAGATAGGTGATTCATACTACGGTATTCCTTTAAGCATCGACGGGCTTGTTTTAGTTTATAACCAATCCTTATTTGATAATGTTGGTATCACGCAACCACCCGCAAGTTGGGAGGACGTGCTTGATTATCTAGGAAAACTTACGGTAAAAGATGGAAATGGTCAGTTGATAACTTCAGCAATTGCGCTTGGAACTGCTTCGAACGTAGATCACTTTTCGGATATTTTTGGTTTATTTCTTCTGCAAAACGGAGCGAAGATAACGGATTTAGATCAAGAAATAGCAGCGAGTGCTCTCGAAAGTTATCGAAAGTTTGCAGAACCAGGAGAACCGTATTGGGATGAGACTATGCCAAGTTCTATTAACGCTTTCATTCAAGAAAAAGTCGCGATGATCATCATACCTTCATGGCAGATACCGGTAATTAAAAAAGCTAATCCTGACCTACAGTTAAAGGTTGCAGTTGTCCCCTCGCTTCCCGGTTCAAAACCTCTCTCGGTTGCTACCTACTGGGTAGATGGCGTCTCAAAATATAGTCAAAATCAAGTTGAAGCGTGGAAATTTCTAACATATCTAAGCGGTCGCGAAAGCGAAACAAAGTTATTCGAACTTCAAAGTAAAGTAAGGCTATTTGGCGAGCCTTATTCTCGAGTAGACCTGGGCGATCTGTTACTTAAGAATGAGTATCTTCAACCGGTGATAAAACAAGCGGATGCATATCGTTCAATACCAACTATAAGTAAAACGTATGATAATGGACTAAATGACGAGATCAATCAATATCTTGAAAATGCTATCAATCAGACGGTTGCAGGTGTAACCTATGAGCAAGCACTAAAGACAGCCAAAGAAGGTGTAGATCAAGTACTTACCAAATTTGAAATAACTAAAGCACAATGAAGTTCTCAATACCTTTTTTCAAATCCAAAAAAGAAAGCGCATATCTAGGGATCCACTTATCAGATAAAGAAGGACTTCTTTTTTATATAACCCCATTCAACGGGAGCATGCGTATAACGGAAGAGGAGCGATTTAATTATTCGAATGGATGGGATAATTTGACTGACGATATTGACGAGGTTCTTTTTCGACTTGAGGAGAAAAGAAAAGCCAAAAGTCCAGACACCGTAATATTTTTTCTTAACTCGCAGTATATCGATCATCATCTTGGTGAAATAAAGAAAACATACACGCTCAAAATTAAAGAAATAGTTAAAAAACTAGATTTCACCGCGCTTGGATATATTGAATGTAGAGAAGCAGTTGCGGAATATTTAAAAGAAAAAGAGCAAGGGCTTCTCAATGGAATCGTTATAGAGTTTGATCATAGTAGTTTTACGGTTTTCACGTATATTAACGGCAAACTTATTTTTTCCGACTCACTGAGTAGAACTGATGACTTTATCGCAGATATGAATCCTTGTATTGACAGGATAAAACGACTCTCTATTTTACCATCAAAAATGTACATGTATAACGAACGGTATATCGATTCAAGAGCAAGTAAAATTTTTGAACATCAATGGCAGGGTATAGATTTTCCTCAGCAACCAAAAGTGGAAGTCATAAATGATAAAGAGCTGCACGGATCGTTCTTAAAAGTTTTTGCAAAGCAAGTTTTGAAAACAACTGAGCGTGAATCTATCCCATTCGTCCCGATCGAAGAGCCAACTCGTGAAGTTTTGGGTTTTGTTTTAGGAAGTGATGTACCTGAGAGAGATATTTCTCAGACAGAGTCGCACTTTAAATCCAAGAACAAATTGATTGCTTCCAACTTCTTGCCTTCGATTGGAATGTTTATGTCATCGTTGTTGTCAAAATTACAAAAATTGGCAGCGATAAAAAGAACCCCTTCAATGTATGCAATATTAAGTATCGTAGGAGTTATTCTTATTGGAATTGGAGTATTTGTAACAGAGAACTCATTTCACAAAGCAGAAGTGACGATATTTTTCCCATCAAAAACAATTACGAAAACAACGTTAGTGCAACCCCTTTTGAATGTTGCAACTCAAAGTGCGACATTTAAAGAATCGATAAAAACAACAGGAGTGCGCAATATAGGGGAAAAATCAAAAGGCACGGTTGTCATATATAACAGTAGTTTGAACGAATCAAAATCATTTGCAAAAGGGACAAAGCTAAGCTCTTCTAACGGACTGGGCTTTATTCTTGAAAGTGACGTTAAGGTTGCTTCTGCGTCTGGCGATGCAAGTTCGATTACGTCGAGTACTGCAAAGGCACCAATTATAGCGGGAGAGATTGGTCCCGACTACAATCTTTCAGCTGGGTCAAAGTTTAGCGTAGCAGAAACTTCATCAGCTACTATTATTGCAAAGAATGAAGGAGCTCTTACTGGAGGGACAAAACGTCAAGTACGCGTTGTAGCTAAAGAAGATATAGATCAATTGCGTAAAGTTATAGTGTCTAAATCCAAAAAAACATCTCTAAAAGATTCTATTCCACAGTTGACTTCGTTAGAAACCGTCAAGGAAAGCGTATCTGCCGAGGTCGGTGACGAGGCAGAAAGTGTTGCTTTGACCGCTGAGACTCAACTGACACAATATTCGTTTATTAAAAAAAGCATGATAGCTCTCCTAACGGCCAAGCTAAAAGACGATACGCCCAAAGGAATGATTCTGCCATCAGATCAAATACATTACTCTGTTAAAGAAGTAGATTCTGAAAAAGAACCCTATGAGTTGACGGTTGATGTCAAAGCAAAAGCAGTTAAAGAGTTTAAAAAAGAAGAATTATTAGCTAAGGTGAAGGGGGTAAAGACAGACACATTGACAAAAATACTCAAAGAAGAGTATGGGGCAAGTGGTGTAGAATATGTCATAAAGCACCCCATTTCTTTTTTTGAAAATATACTCCCATATTTTATAAAGAACATAAGCTTGAAAGTAAACTATAACTAAGATGCCAATTCGCACATATAAAAAAGAACGTAACACTGCGCATAAGAAAATTGCCAACTCACTTTCGTACATCACATTGATCGGTGGAGCGCTTCTTTTATTTTGGGCATTCTATCCAATAGTGTCATTCGAAATTTATTCAAAGGTTTTTTTGCAAAGAAAAATAAGCTCCTCACTACTTAATCAAACTGATTCTCCTTCTGTTTACTCAAATAATTTGAGAGATTTTACTCAAGCAAGTTTGTGGTTTCCTGCAAAACCCCAAGCGCTTAAATCCAAACCGAGCATTAAAGAATATTCAGTTGCCATTCCGAAATTAAATATTGATGAAGCACAAGTTCTCGTCGGGGGAGACGATCTCTCAAAAAGCTTAATACATTACTTGCCAGAAACAATGCCAGGTGAAAATGGAAACGTTATCATTTTTGGTCATTCAACTCTTCCACAGTTATATAACGTCAACAACTATAAAACAATATTCACTTATCTGCCATCTCTTGAAAAAGGAGACTCAATACAAGTAAAGGTAGGAGAGACAGTGTATGAGTATGCTGTTACCGATATGTTTGTGGTTAAGCCCGACCAGGTCTCTGTTCTTGAGCAAAAAAAGGACGGATCATATCTCACTCTCATTACCTGTGTTCCTCCCGGAACATACTGGAATCGGTTGGTTGTTAAGGCTAAATTGACTCAAACACCCATAGCTCTCTAATTGTTTTGGTTGTTCTGATGTGCTAAAATACGCTCCATGGGGAAGAGGCTTGTCCGAATAGTCTATTTAGTGATTTATTACCTTGTCCAAGGCACTATTTACATAGGCGACACGACACGTTTCATACTTTTTCTCCCTCTCCGCTTTCTTAACTTTATTGTTGAGTACTATTTTTTAAGATTCGTAAAATTGACTGTTCATAACATCTCGTTTTCCTTTCTTGTGGTTGTGGGTATTGCTACGGCATTTATTCAGTCAGTAAAAATATTTAGAAAAAAAACATTTGATCAGCTCGATAAAGTTAAGGTTGCTCATGAGAAAAAACAGCAGGTTCAAGTTCCCAAAAAACGAAGAAGGAAAATTCCTTTGTTTTTAAGATTCAAGTATTATATTTTTGGATTAGTAACAACGTTTGTAGTTGTATCCGTCTATCAATCGTATGTGCTGGTCAGAAGTCTTCCTTCTCCAAAATCAATTGGCAAGTATAATTATTCACTATCGACTCACATCACAGACAGAAATGGAAGACTGCTTTACGAATTTTATCGTGAGCAAAACAGAACGCCAATAAAGGTAGACGAACTTCCTCGTTACGTATACGAAGCCTCTATTGCATTTGAAGATAAGAATTTCTTTAAACATAACGGAATATCATTGTATGGAGGAATCGTGCGAGCTCTTAAAGAAATGGCAGTGACAAAATCAGTACAGGGTGGATCAACGATTACGCAACAATTGGTAAAGAGCGCTCTTCTTACTCCTGAGAGAACTATTGAGCGAAAGATAAAAGAAATTATTCTGGCTCTGTGGACCGAGAGATTGTATACGAAAAGACAGATACTTCAGATGTATCTCAATCAAGTCCCGTATGGAGGATCTGCGTATGGAATTGAAGAGGCATCAAGGAGTTATTTTGACAAACATGCAAAAGATTTAACCATTGATGAAGCGGCGCTTCTTGCAGGCTTGCCTCAGTCGCCTTCGGTTTATTCTCCATTTGTTAATCCAGGTCTTGCCATCAGAAGAAGAAATGAGGTTTTGAAAAAAATGTTCGAGCAAAAATATGTGACTAAAAATCAATACGATAACGCGATAAAACGACCCCTGAGCGCCATTACGCCTAAGACACCGATCAAATCGCCTCATTTTGTTTTTTATACGAGAAGCGAATTGGAAAAATTATTTGGACTGAGAATGGTTGAAGAAGGTGGATTGAGAGTGAGTACAACGTTGGATGAATCAATACAACTTAAGGCAGAAGAAATACTTCTGGAAGAGTTGGAGAAAATAAAAGGACTCAATGTAACCAATGGTGGTATTTTAGTCACCAAGCCAGAGACCGGAGAAATTCTGGCAATGGTAGGATCGGTTGATTACTTCGCGTCACCATCAGGAGCCTTTAACGTTACGACCGCGCAGAGACAACCAGGGTCATCAATAAAACCTTTAATGTACTCTCTTGCTCTTGAAAAAGATTATACGGCAACGTCGATGATTGACGACAGTCCCGTTGTTTTCCGATCTGAGTGGGGATCATCCTATTCGCCGGTTAATTACGATGGAAGATATCATGGAAGAGTTACTCTGAGAAATGCTCTCGCCAACTCTTATAATGTTCCGGCGGTCAAAGTTTTAAATGCGCTTGGTGTACAGAACTTTGTAACACATGCACGACTCATGGGAATTACAACATGGGAGGATTCTTCTAACTTTGGTTTATCACTTACGCTTGGTGGTGGAGAAGTTACCATGCTCGATATGGCAAAGTCCTATGGAGTATTTGCTAATAGCGGAAAAAAAGTTAATCCTTCACCATTTCTCAAAATTACCAACGCAAATGAAGAAGTTATTTTCGATCGTCCAAATAATGAGCGAAGAGTATTGAATCCTGGAGTTGCCTATATTATGTCCGACATACTTTCTGATAATATAGCTCGTCAGCAGGCGTTTGGACCTCACTCTGCTCTTGAAATTCCCGGGTACAAAGTTGCGGTCAAGACCGGTACGACTGATAGTAAGAAAGATAACTGGACTATTGGTTACACTCCAGAATTTCTCGTTGCTGTTTGGGTCGGCAATAATGACAATACCCCTATGAACCCGCAGTTAACTTCGGGTATTACTGGTGCTGCACCAATCTGGAATCGAGTCATGACTCATTTGCTAACTAACTATAGTAATAAAAATTCTTGGTTTAACAAACCAGATGAAGTTGTTGAGAAGGTTTGTTTTGGAAATAAAAAAGAGTACTTTTTACCAGGAACCGAGAAAACATTCTGTCCTAGACCTTCACCTTCACCTTAATTCGGTCAAAGCCAGTGTATTGTTGTAGTGCTTTTGGAATGAGAACCGAACCATCTTCTTGCTGATGATTCTCCAGAAGGGGAATCAATATTCTAGGAGTTGCAATAGCGGTATTGTTAAGTGAATAACAGAACTCAGTTTCTCCTGTTTTTTTTCGATACTTAATATTCAATCTTCGCGTTTGAAAGTCACCCATAATAGAATTAGACATAGTTTCACTGTATGCATTGCGCGATGGCATCCACGTTTCGGTGTCATATTTTTTAATTTGTGGTTCTCCCATTTCCTCAGTTGACATAAGGACTACTTGATATGGAAGTTCTAAACTCTCAAGAATTTGTTCTGAATTTTTCTGTAACTCATCATGAAGTGTTAGTGCTTCTTCAAGAGAATTTTTTGCGAGTACTAATTGTTCTATTTTCCAAAATTCATGCACTCGATAAAGTCCCTTAGTATCTTTGCCGTACGACCCTGCTTCCTTTCTAAAACACGAAGAAAGTAAAACAAATTTTTTTGGAAGGTCTTGTTCGTTGAGTATCTCGTTTGCAAAGTACGCGGTTGCAGGAACCTCGCTTGTGCCAGCTAAGTATGAGTCGGAGTCATTAAGTTTATATACTTCTTTTTCACCCCAGGGAAACTGTCCAGAACCAAAGAGAGAAAATCCTTTAACGATCGATGGGGTAATGAGTGGAGAATAGCCTTTTTTAATAAGTTCATTAAAAACATAGAAAAGTAATGATAAATGCAGTTGTGCGAGTTCGTTCTTCAAAAAATATCCTCTAAATCCAGATACTTTTGTTCCTCGCTCCAAATCAAGAAGGTCAAGATCCTGACCAAGTTGGATGTGATTTTTTGGCTCAAAACTAAATTTCTTAATCTCACCCCACGTTTTAATTTGTTTATTATGAGAAGCATCTCCGACCGGAGCATCTTCAAGAGGAACATTAGGAACAAATGAAAGTAGGTGGTTTAGATGAGTCTCAATTTCAGCAAGTTCTTTTTCAAGCTTATTGATTTCTTCTTTCAACTTTTTTCCTTTTTGTATGTCTTCTGGAGAAGGTTTGGATTTGGGTTGTTTATTTCGATCTTCACGTAGGGCTTGAATTTGATGTATTGATTTTTTTCTTTGTTCGTCGAGTTCAAGAATTTTTTCAATTTCAACGACTCTTTTCTTGTTTTTTGCTGCTTGAATGACCTTGTCTTTGTTATTGCGAATATAGTCTAGGGAGAGCATGGAATAATTATAGCAATTAAGGAGAGATTTTCATTCCCATTCAATGGTGGCGGGTGGTTTATTGGTTATGTCGTAAACAACACGATTTACTTCGGGTATTTCGTTAACGATTCTTACACTAATAGTGTCGAGTGTTTCGTATGGAACATGAGTCCAGTGAGCGCTCATCGCATCTTTTGCGCTAATGATACGAAGTGCAATTGTTTCACCATACGCGCGGTTATCTCCTCTTACTCCGGTTGATCTGATTCCCGTAAAAACAGCCAGCGACTGCCAGATATTTTTATAGTCACTTGTTTTTTCTAGTTCCTCTCTCATTATTGAGTCAGCGTTTCGAAGTATTTTCAGCTTATACTCAGTTACCTCACCGATGATTCGGACAGCGAGTCCAGGACCGGGGAATGGCTGTCTTTGAATAACACGATCTGGGAGTCCGAGAACTTTTCCTACTTGACGAACTTCATCTTTGTATAAATTACGCAACGGTTCGATAAGCTTAAAGTTTAATTTTTTAGGTAGACCTCCGACGTTATGATGAGATTTAATTTTCTTACTATGTTTAGTTCCAGCACTTTCAATTACATCAGGATAAATAGTACCCTGTATAAAATAAGTAGCGCCAATTTTTTTTGCCTCTTTTTCAAAAACATCAATGAAGGTTTTGCCAATGATTTTACGTTTTTGTTCGGGGTCAGTAATTCCCTTAAGCCTTTTTAAGAAGATGTTTTGTGCGTGGACAATCTTAATATTCATTTTAAAGTGAGATGTAAAAACTTTCTCAAGTTCAGTTGTTTCATTTTTTCTCATGAGTCCAGAGTCAATATAAATTGCAGTAAGTTTCTTGCCAATGGCCTTGTGTGTGAGAACAGAAACGACAGAAGAATCTACGCCTCCTGAAAGCGCACAGATAGCATGTGCATTTCCCAATCCTGATTTAATGCTTTCCGTAAGAATGTCGACGTACTCTTTGTCGATTTTTCTTTGCTGTGGTTTGATACCGCAGATTGAAAGAAAATTTTCAAGTATTGTTTCACCAAATTCAGTATGAACAACTTCGGGATGAAACTGGATTGCGTACAATTTTTTCTTCTCGTTGCAAAATGCAGCAAACTGAGTGGTTTTACTATGCCCGACTTTAATAAATCCTTGAGGAAGCTTGCTTACTTCATCTCCGTGTGACATCCACACATTAAACTGAGGTGGCATGTCTTTAAACAAATTATTTTTCTTAATTATTGAGAGTTCTGCAGGTCCATATTCTTTTTTCTTTCCAGATGTTACGGTGCCACCGAGTGTTTTTGCCATAAGATGGAGTCCGTAACAAATACCTAAAATCGGCACAGAGAGTTCGAAAATATCTTTTGTTATTTGTGGAGCTCCTTTTTCATATACCGATGAAGGTCCACCTGACAAGATAATACCTTTCAAGTCTTTATTTATATGGGAAGTAATATTTCCTGGTTCTACAACAATGACGTTTGGGTGTTTTTCACGAATTCGACGCGAGATAAGGTGTGTAGTTTGAGATCCAAAGTCAACAATGAGAATCATACAATATAGTTTTCACCTGCGTTATCGATTACTACTGTGTGCGGATGACTTTCGGTAAGACCAGCGTGACTGATACGAATAAATCGTGCTTTCTCATGAAATTCTTTAAGATTTTTTGCACCGACATAATAAAGTGAAGATCTCAAACTTCCGCTGGACTGAATTAAGAATGTTTCAACTGATCCACCGTAGGAAACAAAACCTTCAACTCCTTCTGCAATTAAATGCTGAGCTTTTGTTTTTTGGGATTGTCCATATCGTTCAGCTGCTCCCTTTTGCATTGCGGCAACTGAGCCCATTCCACGATATGCTTTAAATTGTTTTCCTTTAATAGAGACTACTTTTCCGGGTGCCTCTTCGTAGCGGGCAAGCATTGATCCAAGCATCACTGCGTGAGCGCCAAAGCCCAGAGCTTTTGCAATATCACCAATTTGTTTAACTCCTCCATCGGCGACCACCGTTGTTTTTGTTTTGTTTGCCGCTCTAATTGCTTCTGTAACAGCGGTAATTTGTGGGACGCCCATCCCAGTTACGATACGTGTCGTACAGATACTTCCTGGTCCCATTCCAACTCGAAGGATGTGGGCGCCAGCGTTGATAAGAGCTTTTGCCCCATCGTAAGTTGCTACATTCCCTGCCATTACAATTTGTTTAGGATACGTTTTTCTTAAATAGGTTACTGCATCGATTATGAATTTGGTATATCCGTGACCGGAGTCGATGACGATTATGTCAGTGTCACAATCGATAAGTGCTTTAACGCGTTTGTGAAAGTCGTCGCCTGTGCCGACAGCAGCAGAGACAAGAAGTCTTCCTTTGGAATCAAGAGCTGCAATGGAGCTGTCTTTTGGCTTTGTTTTTTTGACTTCTGTTACTAAACCAACTTGTTTTTCGATTTCAATATTTCTATGAATGACACCAAGACCACCAAACTGCGCAAGAGCTATTGCCATCTTATCTTCGGTTACGGTGTCCATTGGTGAGGAGATAATAGGCAGTGGAAGAGTAATAGATTCGTGTAATTTAGTTGTTAGATCAATGTTTCGTCTTTTGATTTCTGAGTATGATGGAAGAAGCAGGACGTCGTCGAAGGTAACTCCTGGAGTCGAAACTATTTTTTCGAGTGGATCGAGGCTACCCATATAGTAGTATAGACGATGTAGTGCAAAGTGTAAAGTGCAAAATGCAAAGTTATATTTCTTTTAACTTTGATCTCACTTCTTCGATGCCGAGTTCAGTTATGAGGTCGACTGCTTTGGGTCCGTATGGTTTACCGGTCAATCCAATATAGAGAGCTTTAAACGCATCTCGTGGCGAACACTTAGTCGTTTGAATCGATTGAGAGATGGAATCCTGAATGTGTTTCGCATCTGTTTTTTGAGACTTACTTAAAGACTCACTTAACTCAGTGAGAAACTGTTTTTGTACTGGTGAGAGTTTTATTGATTGATCTGAGGATTCATCATCTGTTACCGCATAGGTCTTAAGATAAATTTTGGCATACGTTATTCGTTCCTCCAAAATGTTTTTTTCTTCCGGGGTTAACGATGACCCTTTTTGTTTTTCAAAATAAGAAACAGGATCACTGCCAGTTCTGAGCTGATTGGCAAGTGTTCGGAAACGAGGAAGGAAAACTCTTTTTTTCGGAAGCGGTTTTACTTCCGAGAGTTCTACAATTCGTGCAAAGTCTAATAACACTTCACCTTGTTTGCCTTCAGGGATTTTGTTTTCAATTTTGTCAAAATGAGCGTTAAGACAGCGATCGTAATCGTCAAATAAATTAGGGATAGTGTCTCCAAATGGATCAAAGTCAAGAGTTCGCTCAACGGGACTTCTTACAATGAGAAATCTAAATACATCGGGTGGAAGAATTTGAGAGACTTCTTTTGCCGAAACTCCGATTCCCTTGGATGATGACATTTTACGACCACCAATAATAAACCATTCGTATGGAAATTCGTAAGGGACAGGGTAGTGAAGTACATCTTTACAAATTTCTTTGGCAATGTCATGAGAGCCACCGGCAGACATGTGATCTTTACCCGCTCCTTCAACGGTTACGCCGATGACTTTCCACTTGGCTGGCCATTCTACTTTCCATGGGATCTTGCCGTTGCCATTCAAGGGAGAAATTTTTCCTTCATGTCCGCATCCTTTTGCCCATTTCACCATGTCGGGGATACATCGGTACGAAACATCTGTCCCGTCCCAAGCATAGACTAAGGTAGTTCCAATCTTCTTACAATTTTCACAGACAACGCTAAAGGGGTGCCAGTCTTTTGGACGATCTTTTTTGGTAACTTTTTTATATATTTCTCGAATCTTTTCGGTGTTGTCCAAAACCTCTTTTATCACATCGTTCATCTTGCCGCTGTTATAAAGTTCAGAGCCCCAGATTATTTTTGGATGACAGTTGATTGAGTTAAAAACGTCAATAAATTCCTGAGCATAATACTGTGCAAAACTATCAAATCCTTTTTCTGGTGAAGGGATTTTGTATAGTTGCATGCCGGAGTACTGTCCCCATTTTTTTTCATCAAGATATGAAGGGAGAGCATCCATGGGATCTTGATCATCAAAAACATAGGTGAATGTAGTTTTGTCTGTATTTTCAGAGAGGGCTTTGTAGAGAAGATCGTGAATGACTATACCACAAAGTGCGCCAACATGAATACGACCCGATGGTGTTTTCATGTCATCAACCCATTCGAGTGGAAGTTTGCGCTCTAAGATTTTTTTTACTGTTCGATCGACCCAGATCATATGCTAATCATATAACATGAAACGTGTAACGTGTAACTTTTATGTAGTTAGTTTATGGAGAGGATTTTGTAGGTCATGTTTCCTGCCGGCACTTGTACATCAATCACTTCTCCAACTTTTTTTCCGATAAGTGCTTTTCCAATAGGAGAGTTGTAAGAAAGTTTTTTTTCAACAGGGTCTGCTTCAAATTCACCAACAATAGTGAAGTGATCCGAATGTCCTTCTTTTTCAACGGTTACTTTCGAACCAAGAGCGATGAGCGATTTACTATGCATTGCCTCGGCAACTTCGGCGTGTTTGACGATTGCTTCTATTTCTTTAATTCTTTCTTCGGTGAAAGCAAGTTCTTCTTTGGCAGAGGTGTACTCGCTGTTTTCAGAAAGATCACCCATTGCTCGAGCTTTTTGCAGTCTGTCGATTACTGTTGGTCTTTTTACTTCGATAAGTTCCGCACGTTCTTTGTGAAGATTTTCTAGACCCTCTTTGGTAATTTGTACTTGTTTCATATTTCTATTTTGAAGCAAAAAAATAATCCCTAACGATATGGGATTAACACTTAGAATACTACTACAGCCCACAGAAAAAGTCAACGCAGTTAACCAGATGCCAACTTGGAAAGCTCTAGAGTTTGACTTCAGAAGTCAAACCGAGGCTAAATTGAGGGTTTTTTGGCAACTTATAGTTTTTTGAATAAATAAAGAAGGACAGTCGCTATGTTATAATTACGTAGGTTGGCCCTATCGTCTAGAGGCCTAGGACGGCAGGTTCTCATCCTGCAAACCGGGGTTCGAATCCCCGTAGGGTCACACAAGCGATTGAGATTAAGCGGTGGTTTGGAGGGCGAAGGTTTCGAGTCGATCTGCGACAGGACTCGCAAGAAGTTGTTTACGGCGCATGATAGCAAGTAGTGGGACTTGTGCTTCGCGAAGAGGTTGTTGAACAGCGCTTCCAGGAAGGCTCATTTTGTCTGGCCACCTTGCGATTACTTCTGGCGACAAAGCTGCTAAAGTAAGCAATCCCACTAAGGGGTTTAATCTTTGAGATCTGTGTTCGTCAAATTCCGGATCTTGATCGGGAGCAAATTGACGAGTTACACTTTCGACATCCTCATCTGGCAACTGAGAAATCCACTCTCTTTTTCCAGAAGCGTCTGTACTCCATCCCAATAAAGGAATAATTATGTTGTCTCCAACTATTTGAGTATCAAAATGATACTGACCATTTTTTTGGTTTGGTGTTATTCTTAAAAGTCTATTATTTATCGGTACAGTTCTTGAAGTGTCGAAAAAACGTTCTCTTTCCTCCTTTGATAAACTGTTTGGTCTTAGAAGCAAAGATTGTTCTTCTTCGGGAAACGAAACAGAGTAAGGCGTGTATTCTATTAATTCTGCGCAGAATTTTACTAGCTCAGCTTGCAAATCGACTTTATCGCCATTTTTGTATTGATTTAAGATCTGAGCAACGATGCGATTTCTTATTCTAGAGCTATATTTTGACTTTGATTTAAGAAGAAGGAAAGAGCGAAGATCTCCTGTCAACTCTCTTATGTCTTGACCGAAAATAGGGTGTGCCAATAGCTCTGAATAATGAACATTGTTTATTTCAGGAAATAAAGCTGTAATGGACCTAATAAAATCATGATGATTCGTTGGAGAAGCCCTATCGAAGCCAAGGTTTCGGTATCCATCGTTGTTTAAAAGACTCAGTAAAATTTTTCTATGTGCTTCAAATAGTTTCCAATGCTCTTTTAAACCACTTGTGTGTAAATGAGCTAATCTTTGGTTTTCTTGGGTTGTATAATCTGGCATTTTCCAATCAGAATATGTTCCAAACGCGCCCAACGTCTCTTTCGATGGAGCAGTGAGTTGTAGTAGTCTTAAGAATTGATATGGATAGAGAGGAGTGTTAATAATAAAGGTAAAGTTACGCGACCCGTCGGGTTGTGAAGTGACACGTGGGAAAATAGCGGAATCTTCAAATAATTCAGAGCAACCTAATAGCGGAACAACTTCGCGCAGTGGTTGAGATCGTGTAAATAAAATATCAGGATTAGGTTGTGGTGACAGTTCGCGCAACATGAAGCTGATAGTATATCAGATAGATATTACTTGGTGAAGTCTGCGAGCTGTTGTTTGAGCTGTTCGTAAGGAAGCGCTCCTTCGATTGTCAACATTTTATCTGTTTGCGTATCATAGATGACGTTTGTTGGAGTTGCTTGAACTCCAGCTTTTACTCCTTCGGCTTGTTCGTCTTTTATTTTCTTCTCAAACTTTCCACCGTCAAGACAGGTTTTAAACGCAGCTTGATCAAGTCCGATGCTTGACGCAAGTTCTGGAAGCCCGCTCAGTTCTAGAGATGGCATCTTCTCATAAATTCCGTCGGTCATCTTCCAAAACGCTTCATCTCCACCTTGGTCTGCGGCACACTCAACAGCTTCTGCTGATTTTTGTGCTTTTGGATGAAATGAAAGTGGGAAGTGTCTGTATGCCCACACGACCTTTCCTGCATTTTCATTTATTACTTTTTGAATATCAGGATGCGCCTGTTTACAGAAAGGACACTCAAGATCTGAGTACTCAATCCAGACATAGCGCGCACTTTTATCACCTCGGTAATGATCACTTGCACCTGGCTTTTTTGCTTTTACATTGGTTGGTGCTTGGGGAGCGTTGGGTGCTTGACCTTGAAGTTGAGCGGTGTCTCCTGTGTTTTTCTCAAGATTTTGTACTTTAAAGAATAAGTATCCTGCAAAAAACGAAACAGCAATAAGAAGGACGATAAGTATCATTGAAGGTTGACCGGCTGGTCGAGGTTGGGGGGCGTAAACGACTTCTTGTACTTCTGGTTTTCGTCGTGAAACAGTTTTCTTTTTTGTCGGCATGATTTAAAAACTATAGAGGAAAATAAACATATTGTCAATGCGAAGAACGGTTACATGGTCAGATTGTCAAATTGTTACGCTGTCTATGATTAACAATTTAGCAATTCAACAATTCTATTGTTTACTTTGCATAAATCCTGTAGAGATTGCTGCCGATTCTTTCGAATTTATATACTTTTACGTTTCCGATTTCTTTTGTGTTTGTGACATGAGGACCACCACAAAATTCTTTGGAATAGGCAGTTTTTGGTTCATCATCTTTGCCACCTATATAATATACCTTTACTTGATCTGGGTACTTTTCACGAAAAAATGATCGGGCCCCAATTTCTTCTGCTTCACGTTTTGGCATGATCTTAAATCTCATAGGAAGCTCTTCTTTTACTTTGTCATTTATCATTTTCTCAACTTGTTTCATTTCTTCATCCGTTGGTTTGGAAGAACTATAGAAATCAAATCGCAACCTCTCAGATGTAATATTAGATCCTTCTTGTCGAATATCATCTCCAAGAACATCAAAAAGAGCTTGATGCATGAGATGAGTGGCGGTATGATATTTCAAAACTTGTTCAGAATGATCAGCTAGACCACCTTTGAATTTTCCGACCGATGCAGAGCGGGAGAGGTCTTTGTGACTTTCAAATTCTTTTTGAAATTGTTTACGATCAATCTCCTGACCTTTTTCTCTAAATAATTCTTCGGTGACTTCGAGTGGAAATCCAAATGTCTGATAGAGATCAAATGCTTTCTTTCCGTCAATCTCATTTATTTTCTCCGCTTCTTTAAGGCCACGATCAAGCGTCGCTCCAAATCTCGTCATCTCCTCATCAATCAAAATAGTAACCGCAACCTCATCTTTTGAAACATCAAAGTAAACGTCGCGATATGTGCCAACTACTGCACGAGCAATAATTGACAGATCGTGAGGTTTGAACTTATCCGTTAGTCCACGATATTTAATTGCTGATCTTCGAAGGAGTCGACGAAGGACGTATCCTTGTTCTTTGTTTGAAGGTCGCACACCATCTTTGATAAGAAACACAGCGGCCTTAATATGATCGGTGACAATTCGCATTTGTTTTTGATACGATCTATCCTCATATTTTTTGCGCGTTATTTCTTCTAATGATCTGATGGTTTGAACATATGCGTCAGTAAGAAAGACGTCGGGGTTATTGTTGACCGCTGCAAGTTGCCGTTCTAGACCTCCACCAAAATCAACATTTTTATTGGGCAGTTCGCTCAATGTGCCATCTTTTTCCTTTTTGTACTGTACGAAGACATTATTTCCTATCTCCAAAAATCGTCCGCAGTCGCAGTTGGGGTGACAGTTCTCTTTTGAGAATGAAGATTTTTCATGTATTTGCAAATCCTCACCAAAATCATAAAAGACTTCAGAATCAGGACCCCCAACCTCTCCTGCCGGCATATTATTTATTGATCCTCCACGCGTCAACCAGTTTTTCTTGTCGTCATATTCATGAATACGATCAGTAGGTATTCCAAGCTTTTTCCAAAGATCATACGACTCAGTATCTTTGGGGACTCCACTTCCACCTGCAAAAATAGTGACAAACAATCTTTTTGAATCAATGGAAAGTTCTTTTGTGAGAAATTCATGAAACCATGGAATCTGTTCTTGTTTGAAATAGTCACCCAAAGACCAGTTACCCATCATCTCAAACATGGTTGTGTGACGATTGTCGCCAATCTCCTCTATGTCTTGAGATCTAAATGACCGTTGAATATTGTAAAGACGTTTTCCTAGAGGATGTGGTTCACCCAGAAGATTAGGGACGAGCTGTTGCATGCCAGAACCAGTGAAAAGAGTTGTTGGATCATTTTGAGGGACGAGGGGGATGGGAGGAACTTCTTTATGACCCTTTTTCTCCCAGAAGTTGGAGAATAACTTACGTAGTTCAGTGTGCTTTAAAGACATAATGTACAATTATAGCACCTATATATTTCTTGTTCACGCTCGATGACGAAATTTTGTTGCTCCGTGGAGGTGCTCGTTCCTGCGCCTCCTCCAAGTCGCACAAAATTGTCATCTTCGCTTTAACTTTAATATGTTTACTATAAAGACGACTAAAATCCAGGATATTAATCCGTTTGTTGAAGGGTTGTTTATTCCGAAGAGCGATTCTCATAAAGGTCAAAATGGTAAGGTAATGATCGTCGGAGGGTCTCAACTTTTTCATGCAGCATCTCTTTGGTCTGCAGAAATTGCATCTCATTTCGTGGACATGCTTCATTTCTCCTCGATAGATGAAAACAACGTATTGTTTCAGGAACTCAAGAAAAAGTTCAGAAATGGTATTGTTGTGCCGCGCGATCAAATCGATTCTTATATCGAAGAAGACGATGCGATACTTATTGGACCGGGGATGGAACGCGATGATTTAACAAAGTCGCTCACAGAAAAAATTTTATCGAAGCATGTTGAAAAAAAATTCGTTCTCGATGCTGGCGCATTGCAGATGATGGACGCTGAATTATTAAAGAAGTTTAAAGAAAAGGTAATTGTGACGCCACATCAGGGAGAATTCGAGCAATTGTTTCATTTGTCATTGGAGCAGTTGACCATTGAAGAAAAAACCAAGCATGTTCAAGAATATGCGAAAAAATACAAGTGTGTAATTTTGTTAAAAGCAGTGGTTGATATTATTTCTGACGGTGTCCAAACCTATGTGATTGAAGGAGGTAATCAAGGTTTGACCAAGGGTGGTACCGGAGATATTCTCGCCGGTTTGACGACAGCTCTTTATGCAAAAAATGATCCAGTAACAAGTTGTGTTATCGCCTCATTTCTTTTGAAAAAAACCGCCGACAGACTTTATTTAACTAAAGGATACTGGTATAATAATACTGATTTGATACTACAAATCCCCGAAACACTATCGGAGATTGTTTTCAAAAAAACCATATGAAAAAAGAAGTAGGGATTGCAGTGTTCTTTGGAATTCTTCTTGGTTTGTCAGTGGCGGTGGTCATCATAACTCAAATACGACAGTTTGACAATAAAGGAGTTAAGTCGCTTCCAGGAAATGAAACAGCTCCTGCAGTAAAGAAACAAAACACTCAAATTCAAACACTCGAAATATCTAGCGTTAAAGATGGCGCTATTACGAACAAGAACAGCGTCCTCATAAAAGGAAAGACAGAAAAAAATTCTCTTCTTGTCATACAGTCACCAACCAAAGACATCACGGTTCAAAATAAAGAAGAAGCTTTTTCGGTTACATTTCCACTTTCACTTGGAGAAAACTCGATCTCGATCACTTCATATCCCAAAGACAGACAGTCTAGTACGCAGAGCAAATTATTAAAAGTTTACTACTTCGATCAAGAATGAAAATCCGTTTTATAACACTTGCTACGTTTGCGCTATTTGCTGCGGGGGTTGTTGCCGCACAGACCAACGACGCAACTTCTTCGTCTCAAACAAGTTCATCAAGTGCAGAGCAGAAAGAAATCCAATCGTTAAAAAATAAGCTTGAGACGAAAGTTTTGGAGCTCAAGAAAAAAGATCAAAAAGGAATTGCAGGAAGAATTACCGGAATTGAGAAGAGTAAATTAGTAATTAAGATTGAGGACGATGGATCATACGAGATCAAACTTGACGATGTGTTAACAAAAGTATATGAACTGAACAACGGCAAAAAAACTGAGGTTAAAGTAAGTACACTCGCAAAAAATGATTATATTGTAGTGTCTGGACCTGAGGCTAATAAAAGCGTTCAAGCAAATGAAATATATGTAGATTCACAGTTATTTGCAACATCCGGAAAAGTAACAGAGGTAAACAAAGAGGATTTCTATATTAGAATTTTAGGTTTTGATAAAGAAACCTATACAATTGACGTAGAAGATTCTACAAAAAAACAGTTATTAAATAGTAAAACGCTAGAGCTTGAAGCGATAGGGTTTACTAAAATTAAAGAGGGTGATACAGTGCATTTTGTGTACGAGAAGACTGGTAAGGAAAGAGAAAAAAATAGACATTCTGCACAAAAGCTTCTGATCATCCCGCAAGAATACTTTCAAAAATAATGTTCAATATTTTCAATAAATTTCTTGACTTTAATCAGCGAAAGATAGACAGCTATCAAAAGATAGTTAATGAGATAAATGGACTTGAGGATAAAGTACGCAAATTAAAAGATGCAGAATTTCCAAAAGAAACTGCAAAACTTAAGAGCGAAATTCAATCTGGAAAAAAAACTCTTGAAGAAGTTTTGCCCTATTCATTTGCTTTGGTTCGCGAAGCATCAAGAAGGACTATTAATCAACGACACTTTGATGTCCAACTTATTGCAGGAATTGCTCTTTTTGAAGGGAAAATAACCGAACAAAAAACAGGTGAAGGAAAAACGCTTTCTGCAACAACAGCTCTTTACACGAGAGCACTTGCAGGTAAAGGAGCTCATCTTGTTACGGTAAATGATTATCTCGCGCGTCGTGACGCAGGATGGATGGGTGGTATTTTTCACTTCCTAGGAATGTCTACCTCAGCGATCATAAGCGAAGCCTCTTTCATTTACGATCCTTCATTTAAGGAGGATGAAAGTGATTGGCGGCTCCAACATCTCAAATCTACTTCTCGTAAAGAAGCATATCTTGCCGACATAACATATGGTATCAATAGCGAATATGGTTTTGACTATCTTCGAGACAACATGAAAACAAATATCGAAGAAATGGATCAGCGGGGATATTATTTTGCCATAGTTGATGAAGCGGATTCGGTACTCATTGATGAAGCGCGCACGCCACATATCATTTCATCTCCATATGACGAAGATGTTTCGAAATATTATCAATATGCACAAGTGGTAAAAAGATTAGAAGGTGCGACCGATTACATTGTTGATGAGAAGGCAAGATCTGCCAACCTCACAGATCAAGGTCTTTCTAAAATAGAACAAATGCTTGGAGTAGGTAACCTCTACGAAAAGGACTTTAACGCTCTGTTTCACATAGAGGCTGCATTAAAAGCGCAAACGTTATTCAAGCTAGACAAAGATTATATTGTTCGAGCAAATGAAGTTGTCATTGTTGATGAGTTTACCGGGAGACTTCTTCCAGGACGACGATTTTCAGAAGGAATTCATCAAGCAATTGAGGCGAAGGAAGGCGTTGCCATTCAAAAAGAATCTAAGACACTTGCGACAGTATCACTCCAAAATTATTTCAGAATGTATGAGAAACTCGCAGGAATGACGGGTACTGCTGCAACTGAAGCCGAAGAGTTCCACAAAATTTATAAAGCAGAGGTTATTGTTGTGCCGACTCACAGACCCATGGTAAGAAAAGATTTACCGGATATGATCTATAAAACCGAGAAAGCAAAGTTTAATGCAGTTGTCGAAGAAGCTGCGCGTCTAAACAAAGAAGGGAGACCTGTTTTAATTGGCACGACTTCGATTGAGAAGAACGAATACTTATCTCAACTTCTTAAGAAAAAAGGAGTGGCGCACGAACTTCTTAATGCAAAAAATCACGTGAGTGAAGCACAGATCATTGCTCAAGCAGGGAAAAAAAGAAGCGTAACGGTGGCGACAAATATGGCAGGTCGTGGTGTTGATATTGTGCTCGGCGGCGATAATACATCTAAATCCAAAAATTGGGATCAAGAGCATGAAGAAATAATTGAAAAAGGTGGTCTTTACATCATTGGTACTGAACGACACGAATCTCGACGAATCGATAATCAACTAAGAGGACGTTCTGGGCGTCAAGGAGATCCTGGAGAGACGCGATTCTTTGTTTCACTGGAAGATGATCTTATGAGAATTTTTGGAGGCGAGCAGATCTCAAAACTTATGACATTCTTCAACCTTCCAGAAGATCAACCGCTCACACATTCGATGGTTTCCAAAGCAATAGAACAAGCGCAGGTTAAGGTAGAAGGACACAACTTTGATATCCGTAAACATTTGGTTGAATTCGACGATGTGTTGAGTAAACAAAGAGAGATTGTTTACGAACTTCGAAGAAAGCTCATGGCGCTTCCTGAAAAAGACGTTAAAGAATTTCGAAAGACTATTTTTGATATTTTTTCTGAACAATTGAATTCGCTCATTCTTCAGTTTGTACCACAAGCGCACCCCGACAAAGAAGCGGTTGATATTTTATCTCGTGAATTAAATCTTATCATCTCAATTCCAAAAGAAACTGTCGAAAAATTACTCAAGCAAAAAAATGAAGAAGGACTGGTCGCAAAAGCACTCTCAATACTGGAGAAACAATATAAAGATAAGGAAAAAGAAGTTGGTGAAAAGGTCTGGAACGATGTGGTGAGAGCAGTATTTCTTAACACAATCGATACGTACTTTACAGAGCATCTGACGTCGATCGACGAACTGCGAGAAGGAATTGGGCTTCGAGCGTATGGTCAAATGGATCCATTAGTCCAGTATAAAAACGAAGCATATACCATGTTCGAATCAATGCTTCGCAACATTTATTTTGAGACGATGAGACGCATTGGGAATATTCAAATAGAAAACGCACCACAAATAGAAGGACAGAAAGATCACAAACATCTCACATTCTCGTCTGCTTCTTCAACCAATCCATACTCGCCACAGGAAAAAAAGCAAGAAACAGCTCCTAGAAAAGTGAGCGCATCACAAGAAAAAAGTTCGTCAGGTAAAAAACCTGGACGCAATGATCCTTGTTGGTGTGGCTCTGGCAAAAAATACAAAAAATGCCACTACCCCGACTAATATTTAGAAAATCTGGTAAGATCTACTCTTATGAAAAGCATTGTTGATGTTCTTAAGCAAGTTAACGCCGTTATTACGGGGGATCATTTTGTTTATACATCGGGAAAACACGGGAGCGTTTACATCAATAAAGACGCTCTTTATCCGCATACAGAGCTTTCATCAAAAGTAGGAAAGATGTTTGCAGAAAAATTCAAAAAAAGAAACGTAGACCTTGTAGTAGCTCCGGCGCTTGGCGGAATTATTCTTTCGCAATGGACAGCCTATCATTTGTCAAAATTACAAAAGAAAAAAGTTCTAGGAGTCTACACGGAAAAAACTCCGGATAAAGATCAGGTTTTTACTAGAGGTTACGATACATTAGTAAAAGGAAAAAATGTATTAATTATTGAAGATCTTACAACTACGGGTGGATCAGTTGCCAAAGTTGTAAAAAGTGTAAAAAAAGCAGGAGGAAAAGTAGTCTCTGTTTGCACGATGATTAATCGTGATCCCGCCAAGGTAACCTCAAAAGTGATAGGTGCTCCGTTTTCTTCTCTAGGAGTTTTAAAAGCAGAAGCGTTTGATGCAAACAAATGTCCGCTCTGCAAAAAAATTGTTCCCATAAATACTTCTGTTGGACACGGAAAAAAGTATCTGGAGTCATTGAAAAAATAAATATTTCTGCTAGTATTAATTCCCAGAATGTCTCAAGAGAATGCCCGACTGATTTTAGAAGATGGAACCGTTTTTGAGGGCGTAAACTTCGGAGCATCTAACTCAACAGCAGGAGAAGTAGTCTTTTCTACCGGGATGATGGGATACCCAGAAAGTCTTACCGATCCGTCATATACCGGACAAATTCTCATTCTTACCTATCCTCTTGTGGGAAACTACGGAGTCCCTGATCGGAAATTCTGGGAATCAAACCAAATTTGTGTTTCAGGATTAATTGTTTGTTCTTACAACGACACTCCCTCACATTTTCAAAGTACGCAAACACTTGCACAATGGTTTAAAGATGAAAAAGTTCCCCTTCTTGAAATAAAAGATACGAGATTTCTAACCCAAAAAATCAGAGATAAAGGCATGATGCTTGGAAAGATTGTATGTAAAAAAAATATCAATTTCTATAATCCTGATAACGAAAATTTGGTTTCAAAAGTTTCTCCTATTAAAACCAAAATTCATTCTCCCAAAGTTAACTCAAGACGCCGAGTACTCCTTATTGATTGTGGAGCAAAGAGAAATATTCAAAATGCGTTGCTTGAAAGAAATGTTTCGGTTATTCAGATACCATGGGATGCATCAATTCAAGAACTGCCACCATTTGACGGAGTTGTTATCTCAAACGGACCTGGAAACCCAAAATTGGTTAAGGAAACCATTCAACTCGTACAACAACTTCTTAAAGTTGGAAAACCAATCTTAGGGGTATGTTTGGGTCATCAGTTGCTTGCACTTGCAGCAGGAGGAGACACTAACAAACTTCGATATGGGCACCGAAGTCAAAATCAACCATGCTTAATGACAGGAAGTAGGCGATGTTTCATTACAACTCAGAATCACGGATTTGCTGTATCCAAAATCCCCTCGGGATTTAAACCTTGGTTTACAAACGCAAACGATAACACCAATGAGGGAATTATTCATTCCAAACTACCATTTATGTCTGTGCAGTTTCATCCAGAAGCTACTCCGGGACCTGCAGATACAGAATGGGTTTTTGACGAATTTATTGCACGATTATGAGCACTTTTAAAAAAATACTCGTTTTAGGGTCGGGAGCTTTGAAAATAGGGGAAGCTGGTGAGTTTGACTATTCTGGATCTCAGGCAATCAAAGCTTTGAAAGAAGAGGGCATAAAAACAGTCCTAGTAAATCCCAACGTTGCAACAATACAGACATCGGATCATCTTGCAGACAAAGTATATTTTCTCCCAATACAGGACCTTTTCATAGAGAAAGTCATTAAGAAAGAAAGACCAGACGGAATACTTCTTTCGTTTGGTGGACAGACAGCACTTAACTGTGGCATCGAGCTGTATAAGAAGGGAATTTTAAAAAAATATAACGTCAAAATATTGGGGAGTCCGATTGAAACAATTATTCTTTCCGAAGACAGAAAACAATTCGCGCAACATCTGAGGAAATTAAATCTTTCTACTCCTCGAAGTGAAACAGCAACCAATATAAAAGAAGCAGAACGAATTGTGAAACGCCTTAGATTTCCGGTTATGATTCGATCTGGATATGCTCTCGGTGGAGAAGGTTCTGGTATTGCTTACAATTTAGTAGATCTTCATCGAATTCTACAGAAAGCATTTTCATTTGTTCCCCATGTTTTGATTGAGCAATACTTACATCACCATAAAGAAATTGAGTACGAAGTGGTTCGTGACTCGCAGGATAATTGTGTAACGGTATGCAATATGGAAAATATGGACCCATTAGGAATACATACGGGAGAATCAATCGTTATTGCCCCAAGTCAAACGTTGACTAACTACGAATATCATGCCCTCCGAAGCATTGCAATTTCGCTGGTGCGAAGTCTCAATGTTGTTGGGGAATGCAATGTCCAGTTTGCACTTAATCCAAAACCCAAAAACGAAAAATTAGACTATCATATTATTGAGTTGAATCCACGTCTTTCACGAAGCTCAGCTCTTGCGAGTAAAGCCACGGGGTATCCACTTGCCTATGTAGCAGCAAAGCTTGCTCTCGGCAAAAATCTCACAGAGCTACAAAATAAAGTTACCAAAGCAACGCAATTTTGTTTTGAACCCGCGCTTGACTATGTGACGGTAAAAATTCCTCGATGGGATATCCATAAATTTAAAAAGGCAGACCACATTATTGGAAGTAGTATGAAATCGGTTGGCGAAGTAATGGGAATTGGTAGAACATTCGAGGAAGCTTATCAAAAAGCAATACGGATGCTTGATCTGGACTTTGAAGGAGCGGTGGACGATGAAGTAAAGGCGCAATTGAATAGTCCCACACCAAACAGGATGTTTGCACTTTCAAAAGCTTTTTATCAAAACAAAAGTGTAGAAAGCGTATATAAAATAACAGGAATAGATCCATGGTTTTTATACCGGATAAAAACTATTGTCGAAGAAGAAAAAAATTTGAGAAAAAATCCCAAAAAATTGTCAAAAAAAACACTCCTTCGTCTGAAACAACTTGGTTTTTCTGACAAACGAATTGGTATTCTTGTTGGAAAAAAGGGTCTGCAAATCCGGGCCTTGAGAAAAAAATACAACGTTACTCCTTCTGTATTTCAGATTGATACGCTGGCAGGTGAGTTTCCCGCAAAAACAAATTACTTATACATGACGTATAACGGAAATCATAACGATGTTAAACCGCTTCTTTCGAAAGCGGTAGTAGTTCTTGGGTCTGGTCCGTATCGAATAGGGTCATCGGTTGAGTTTGATTGGAGTTGTGTTAATACGGTTCTTGCACTCAAAAAATACAAAAAAAGCTCCATTGTAGTTAACTGTAATCCAGAAACAGTTTCAACAGATTATGACATTTCAGATAGATTATATTTTGAAGAGTTGACGTTCGAAAGAATTGCCGACATTAATGATTTTGAGCAACCTCATGGAATGATTGTTTCGGTTGGAGGACAGACGCCGAATAATCGTGCCAAAGCTCTCTATGCATACGGGTGTCGAATCCTTGGTACGAGTCCAAGAGATATTGAACGAGCAGAAAACAGAAATACATTCTCAGCATTGTTGGATGAGCTAGAAATAGCCCAGCCCGCATGGAGTAGGTTTACCAGCAACAACGAAGCGAGCAAATTTGCAAAAAAGGTTGGGTACCCAGTGCTTCTCAGACCATCATTTGTTCTCTCAGGGAGCAATATGAAAATATGTTATTCACAGCAAAAACTTATTGAGTTTTTAGAAAAATCAAGCGTTGTGTCAAGAGATTATCCCGTTACCGTGTCGAAGTTTATAAAAGATGCAAAAGAAATTGAGGTTGATGGAGTCGCACAGACAGGTAATATAAAAGCCATTGTTATTTCGGAGCATGTGGAATTAGCGGGTGTTCATTCAGGTGACGCAACCATTGTGTTACCACCCAAAACATTATCGAATACTATGTTAAAACGATTGGAATTCTTGACTGCGCAAATGGTAATGAAGCTGAATATTACCGGTCCTTTTAATATTCAGTGGATGATCAAAGATGATCATATTATGGTTATCGAAGCAAATATTCGTTCGTCTCGAACGTTTCCTTTTATCTCGAAAGCAACAGGTTTTAATCTTTCCACATTAGCTACAGACGTACTGTTCAAAAAAAATATTAAAAAGCAGACGATCCCTTATGTTTCTCTTCAGTATACCGCAGTAAAGGTCGCTCAGTTTTCATTTGCCAGACTTGCTGGTGCGGATCCTGTTCTTGATGTTGAAATGGCATCAACCGGAGAAGTTGCCTGTTTTGGACGAACTCGTGAGGAAGCCTTTTTATTGGCAGAACTAAGTGTAGGAGTGAAGATCCCTCGTAAGGGAATCTTTGTCAGTATTGGAGGAGAACAACAAAAAGAAGAGTTTCTGAAAGTTGTACCCTATCTTAAAAAATTAAAGATTCCCATTTTGTCCACAGAAAAAACCTGTATGTTGTTACGAAAAAATGGAGTGAAGGCTCAGTTGGTTTATAAACTTCACGAAAAAAAATCTCCCAATACTCTTGAATGCTTAATTAAAGGTCATGTGGATTTTGCCATCAATATTACCGAGCCTTATACACAGGAAGAACTCGAAGACGCATATCGAATACGAAGAACGGCAATCGATAATAACATTCCGTTATATACCAATCTTGAAAAGGCGAATCTATTTCTTAAAGCAATGACAACCTATACCGTCGACGATTTACAAATAAAAGCGTTATAATAAGTTTCTTATTATGTCAGAACGAATTCGTGTTGGATTTCTTGCATCAGGTAGCGGAACAACGGTAGAGGCGGTAATGAAGCGATCAATTAAGGAAGGACTACCCGTTGATCATGCACTTCTCATGACCAATAACAGAAACGCAGGGGTGATTCAAAGAGCGCGAGATCTGGGTATTCCTCAAGAAGATACGATTTACCTTAACACCCATTTATTTGAAGATTCTGATGGAACTCGAAATAACGATTTAATGGGCGAGACGATGCTTAAACATTTTAGAGGTCGAGGGATTGATTATCTTTTTCAATATGGCTGGCTCGTGAAGACGCCAGAAAATGTGATCGAAGAATATGCCGGTGCAATTTTTAATCAACACCCAGCGCCGCTTCCTGAGTTTGGAGGAAAAGGAATGTATGGAGAAAGAGCTCTTGCTGCAGTTCTCTATTATTGGAGAATGACAAAGCATAAAAGACCAGCGTGGAATGAGGTGGTTGCCCAGTATGCCGCTGCTCAGTATGATGAAGGCGCTATTTTGGCATCAGCAAGAGTCCCAATTGAACTTGATACTGATACACCAAAGACATTGCAAGAAAGAGGACTTCCTATCGAGCATAACGTTCAATATAGTTTGTTTAAAAAAGTTGCAAACAGGGAAGAGTTAACCGTTAAAGAAAGAGAATCTTTTATCATACCGGGCGAGGAAGGACTATTAGAAATTGCCAAACGACTTGCGACTACCAGTCGTTCTGCTGCATAAGAAATCTCGATCTTATCGCGGTTCCTCGAGATCCAAAGATAAATCTTCGACGAGCATACGAAATATAAAGCTTTTTACGAGCTCTAGTTATTCCAACATAAAACAGTCTTCGTTCTTCCTCAATTGCAAAACGGTCGTCAATTGACCGTGCATGGGGAAGTATTCCGTCTTCAACTCCAATGATGAATACACAATCAAACTCTAATCCTTTGGCCTGGTGAAGTGTCATGAGTTTAACACCGTCTTTTTGATCTTTTCTCTTTTCATTTTCAGAATACTCAGACTCGACAAGCGCAACCTGTTCAAGAAACTCAATAAGAGATGGGAATTGTACTGCAACAGACTTTAATTCTTTAAGATTCTCAAGTCTCGCAAAATCATCAGGGTCGTCGATAGAATACATATCTAGGTATCCAGTTTGAGCGAACAGTTGTTCGATAAAACTGTCTGTTGTTTTTGATTCGTAGTTTTTTGCTAGGGTATTCAGTTTCGGTTCAAACAGCGCCCATTTTCTTTTCCCCAGTTTTTGAATACGATTTCTTGCAAGTTCATCGTTAGGATTGATGACTAATCGAAGATAAGAAAGAACGTCCTTCACTTCTTTTCGCTCGTAAAACCGAGTGCCGCCAATGAGTACGTATGAAATCGAGTTATGTAGGAGAGCTTCTTCCATAAGTCTTGACTGCACATTTGTTCTATAGAGAATGGCAAAAGAACTGGCTTCAGGCGATTCATCCATACGTTTTTGGATTTCGTTGGTGACATAGAGCACTTCTTCCTGCTCATCCATTGCTTCGTAAATCGTAACTTCATCACCTAGTTCATTCTCGGTTCTTAGGTGGAGGATAGGATGTGAAGTGTTTTGTGAAATAATATTAAAGGCAAAGTCAAGAATGTGCTGTGAAGATCGGTAGTTACGTTCAAGATGAAAAACTTGAACGTTTTTAAAGTCCTTTTGGAATTTATTCAGATTTTCTATGTTTGCCCCACGCCATGAATAAATACTTTGAGCAAAGTCGCCAACGATAGTGATGTTGTTTGAATGTTGTCCTAGAAGACGAGTGAGTACATACTGTGATAAGTTGGTATCTTGAAACTCGTCTACAAGAAAATGAGAATACTTCCGATGATACTTCTCTAATACCTGTGGTTTGGTGGTAAATAACTGAATTGTTTTTCCAATAAGATCATCAAAATCCAAAGCATGGTTTTTCTCTAATTCCTTTTGATATTTCTGGTAAATCGAAGCGGTAACTTGTGAAGTACCATCTTTAAAAATCTCTGCGTACTTCGATGGCGATATGAGTTCATTTTTTGCCGAGGATATACGATTTAAATAATACGAAGGACTAAATTTTGCATGAAGATTTTTAATGAGCTTTTTGATCAACGAAATCTGGTCAGAATCATCATAAATTACAAACGATCGGGGTATTCCCATCTCTTCCCCGTCAATTCGAAGAACTCTGGCGCAGAACGAATGAAATGTCCCGATGAATCCAAGTTTTACTTCGCCCATTCTCATTTTCATCTCAGACGCTGCTTTATTGGTAAACGTAATCATGATTATTGAGTATGGTTTGACGTTATGTTTTTGAATAAGGTGAAGGACTTTTTGTATGAGTACCCGCGTTTTGCCCGATCCCGCACCAGCGAGAATAATCGAAGGACCATGCGCTTTTTGAACTGCTATTTCTTGTTCTTTATTTAAACTATTGATGTTCGGTTTTGACATAAACTATAATGATACAACAATGAGATACCTAGTAGCTAATTGGAAGGCTTATAAAACAAACGAGCAAGCAATTACATGGATGGATTCATTTACCTCTCTTCTTAGCACAAACGAAACGGTTCAACAGAATCTTAATAATGATGGATTAGCCATTATTATTGCACCTTCCTATCTTGTTCTAGGTGAGATAAAAGATAAACTCAAGAGCGTGTCAAATAATAAGAATATATATCTCGCAGCGCAAGACGTTGCATCTGTTGATCGGGAGAATGTTACGGGAGATGTAACGGTAGAACAACTCAAAGACATCGTCGAGTTTATTATTGTTGGACACAGCGAACACAGAGCGCTTCATAACGAAACAGAAAAAGAGATTCAAGAAAAAATAGAGCTAGTTCACGATAATGGTTTGAAATCAATTCTGTGTATTTCAAAGGCAGAGCAGTTTTTAGCTCAAGCAGATTTAATTGCATACGAACCAATCGAGGCAATTGGATCTGGAAAAAATGCTTCAAATGAAGAGATTCTTCAATTTCGTCACTCACTTCCACAAAATTTTCAAAAACCATTTCTCTATGGAGGAAGCGTGAGTCTTGCAGATGTTGACGAGTACCTTCAGGTAGAAGATATTAACGGATTTTTAGTAGCAACACATTCACTCGACCCACAAGAATTCATCCAGATCGCAGAAAGATTATGAAAAAAATAGGTTTGATAATAGTTTTGATTGCCGTAATTCTCCTATTTATTCCTTACGTAACATTTATTCAGAAAGATCTTGGCGTATCTCTCTTTCGAGTCCTGGTTTGGCCGTATCCTGTGAAGAAAATAGATACGCAGGTAAACATCGCGCTTCTTGGCATACCAGGAGGATTGCATGACGGACCAAATCTTTCGGACTCAATTACTGTTTTTAACTACGACCTCAAAGAGAATAGAGCTGTTTCAATGGGTATACCACGTGATATCTGGAGCACATCGCTACGAGATCGCATAAACTCTGCTTATGCGTACGGTGAAGCAAAAACTCCTGGTGGAGGACTCAAATTGGCAAAAGCAGAAATTGGTTCCATTATTGGAATTCCCATACAGTATGCAGTAGTTATTGACTTTGCCAAGTTTGAACAGTTGATTGATGATTTTGGCGGAGTCGACATAGTGGTTGAAAAATCATTCGTTGATAATAAATATCCAATTGAAGGAAAAGAAGCTGATGAATGTGGTGGAGATACAGAATTTAAATGTCGGTATGAGACGTTAAGGTTTGAAAAAGGAGAACAGCATATGGACGGTAAGACAGCACTGAAATTCGTTCGTTCAAGAAACGCCGAGGGCTCAGAAGGTAGTGATTTTGCACGAAATCTTCGGCAACAAAAAGTAATGGACTCGGTAAAGGATGCGATATTGTCCGAGTTTAAAAGTTTTAACATTGTGCGTATTCGTAAGGCTTACAGAATGTTGGATGAGCTGATTATTCGTGACATAACAAATAAAGAGGCGTCGACAATTGCTAAGAAAATCGTTTTTGGAAAACGGTTTAGCCAAGCGAGCGCAACTTTGTCAAGAGAGTTGTTCGAGGTGCCAGATGCATGGAACTATGACGGTAAGTACGTATTGGTTCCTATTTCCGAAGAGAAAGTCCGAGACTTCGTCCTCTGCACCTTCAACAACAAGTCTAAATGTTTGTAGTTAATCAATAGAGGAAAGATACCGCAATTATAGTGAGAGCGATGAGTCCAAGAACTATCGTATAGTGAATGACGCCTACTGATGGAATTTCTGAGGGCGAAGATGATGAAGAAGAACTTGCAGTAACTGATTCAGTTGTCTCAGTTGGTACCGGTGTTTCGGTTATTCCAACACCTCCAACTCCCCCTCCTTGAGCAAGAGAAGATGAATCGCTTGCACCAAACTCCACATCTGGTGTTGGTGTAAGAGCTCCTGCTTGTGCGAGTAATGTCTCGGTGGGTACGACTCCTTCTGTGGGTACGGTTGTTGTTTCGGTTGTTGTTTCGGTTGGAACTGCTTCCGGAGTGGGCGTAACGGGATTGTTAAGCGCTAAGAATTTCGTATAGGTTTTTGAACTTGCTTTAGTTTTAACAGGTGCAACGGATGACTCCGGTGTATCTTTTTGAGTTAAACGAATACTTGTTAAAATAGTTATGACAATAAGACTTACCGTCAGAACAAGCAGGATTACTGTTTTTTTCTCAAATACAAATCGTACTGGTTTCATATTATTTATTGTTGCCCGAGCCATCCATCTGTCGATGAATGAAGCTCAGCCTCAATTTTGAGCTGACCACTTCCAGATCCAATCTCATACTCTCTATAATATACATTATATTGTTTATTATAGTTTTTGGTAACGTGTTCTGTTTTCCACAGTTCTTCGTCTACTCGTATTCGCGCTCTGTCAATATCTGCGCCTGAAATAGATGTAATACCGATGTAAAGGCTTATTCCAGGTTCTAGCGCATCAAGTTCAACTTGAGTTAGTTCCTTCCAATCTTTATTGTAGATTTTAATTCCACTCGACTCAACCTGCTTTACCAGTGCGTCAGGCTGAACACCTTTATCTTGATTTACTGTTTGCACGTTTTTATAAAAAATACCAAAAACTACAGCTACACCAATGAAAATAGAGAGTAATATTCCTGCGATAATACCAAATACATTAAACTTTTTTACGGGCGACATGTTTTTGGGGACAACAATTACAGGAAGTGTGCCTGGTTTTGAGTTTTCATTAAAGGTTGGGATGGTTGGCTTCACGTTCTTTGTTTTTTCTTTTCGAAAGAGATAAAATTCGTACCCAAGAAATCCAAGCATGACAAAAAAGAAGACGATACTAATGATGTTAACTGAACTGAATAATTGAAGAATGTCCATTAATTCATTGTGTCAAAATCCCCACTAGAATGCAACTAGTAGGCCGAGACCAAGTACGATAAGAGAGATGCTAGAAATTGCAAAAATTGATACATTATTTCCGCTTATCGGAAGTGTTGGGGTGGGTGTGAGGGGGGTGATTGTTACTGTAGCAACTTCAGCTATGGGAGATGGCGCTAGGGTGGCTGATGGTGTAGCTTCGCCCAGAACCTGATCTCCTGTTTTTAAAATACTAAATTTCCTTGTTTCATTCGTTACGCCTCCCTGTTTGTCTTTTGCGTTGATCGATAAGGTGTAGGTTTCAGGTGGAAGGGCTTGAGTAAGCGTCCATTTCCACGTTTTATCTGCCCCAACCGTAATGGTTTTAGTAAGAAAGGTTGATTTACCCCTCAATTGAGCCGTAATGACCGATCCCACAGAAGATAGTCCCTTTATAAGAGGTTCTGAGGATGGAATTTTTGCGTTTGACTCAGGAAAAGAAATAAGGTTGCTTTTTTTGGGTGATGCTGAAGTTTGAGCCGCTAAAACTTCGGTTTTTTGGGTGAAGTCATAGTTTTTGCCAATGGTAATTGTTTCGGCGATAGGACTAACCTTATCAATAGGTACTTTAATATTGCTTTGTTCTGCGGCTTCAGAATAGACGTCGATTTGTACGGGATCATTTGCGGTAGGTACGGTTAAGAGACCCGTTTGAACGTCGATAATTCCATTAAGAGGAACAAGCCATTCTCCGGTAATTTTGGAGATTGATGAGAGAGGATGAGCTCCTTTGACAGTAAGAATTACAATAGCATTTGCCAAAGCTCTACTATTCTTACTGACAACCTTACCATAAGCCGGCTTTAAAGAATTCACTGTCTGACTTTTGCGAGTCGTGTTAAAATGGTAAGGCTCTTTTTGTTTCGTTACATAGACTTCTTTTCCATTTGAAGGCTTAAAATAATAAGGAGTATTTTCTACAAGATCTTTAAGAACTACGTAGTGATTTGCACGAACAGCACTTGCTTTAGTTTCCTCTCGTACATCAAAAGCAGATTTATCAAGACTATCTTTGTCAGTACCATACAAAATAAATCCCGGCTCGTTTTGATTTGATTGCCAAAAAATAGCCACCTGCTCGGCAGATACATTAGAGATAACGATTTTTTTCACTGGTTGTTTGGCTGCTTGGATTGGAGTCGACATTGATAAATATCGACTCATTAACACCGTTAATATTCCCACAATCAGTAGCGAAAGAAACGTAGGAATCTTGAATGATCGTTTCAGGTAATAATCAGAGTAGAACATGAGGCTATTCTTGTTTACGCTCAAGAATTTCTAATATGTCTGTGTCGATTTGGTAATTCTTAATTTCCGGCACCTTAATCGTTGTTTTTATCTTTTCTTCTGCTGATTTGTGATAGATGTCTGAAACCATCCAGATAATGATGGATATAAAAACACAGACCGTTATAAGAAGAAACTCTTTTTTGTTCATAGATAGTATCCTTCAAGTTGTAAGCTCATCTTGAGCGTGCTGCTGGTGCTTGCTTCTTGTTGATCTCTAGAGATGGTAATTTTCTTAATTTTTTTAAGTCTTCTTTGATCGCTGAGATCTTTTACAAACTCGAGCATGTTTGGAAAGGATGAGGAAACTTCCATATCGATATCGAGGGATTTAAATGTCTGATTATCTTGCTCTTTTAAGTCAATCTCGTTGATGTTTATTTTTTTTACATCAATTCCATTTTTTCCACCACTACTTTCAATATCCTTTACCAATTTGTTTATATTAGGTTTTACCGGTAGAGCTTCATTGGTAAGATAGAGTTTGTCGCGTACTGATTCTACTTTTGACTGAACTTCAATGATGTTTGCAACAATATTTTCGTATTTATTGTTAATTATAGTAAGTTCTTTTTCTTTTTCTTTTAATTCGAATGCGGTGGTAAGTGAGGGTTTAATAGCAAAAAATACAAAAAAGGAAAATGCAATAAAAAAACCAGAAAGAAATATATAATCCTTTGTTTTTTTAGTACCCAGCTGAGACGTTACCGATTTAATAAATTCAGATTTGTCCATTATTTTTTAAATTCAGATAATTGAAATTCAAAACTATATCCAAGATCACCCTTTTTGATATTATTGAGTGCGATTTGATTAAATCGTTTATCTTTATTCAATTTAATATAAAACTGTTGAAGTTGTTTTGGGTTTTGAGTATACCCATCCAATTTAAAAGAGGCGTTTTCAATACTTAAATTCTGCAAGCTGAGATCTTCTGGGAAAACAGATAGTAAATAAGCGAGTGATTGAGATAACTTTTCTTGGTCTGAATTGACGCCTTTTACTGCCTGCATTTGCAGATCTATTTTATTTGCCTCTTCCAATAGGGGAGTAACAACTTCAATGATGTTTTGTTTTTGATCAATCGAATCTTTGAGATCGATTATATTCTGGTCGATTTTAAAGCGATAAAAAAGAACTCCTATTACTACAAACTGTGTAATAACAAGAACATAACGTAAATAATTAAGAAAAAAATAAAGAATTTTATCAACGAATGAAAAATCCTTTCTTCTAATGAGGTTTATGTTATATTTCATTTTTTCGATTTAGATCTAACAGGTTTTTTGACCGTTAGCCGCTTCGCAAGTCTTGCTTTAAGTCGCTTAGCCTTGTTCTTATGAATTACCTTTTTTTTCGCTGCTTTATCGATTTGTGAATAAAGAGTGCTTATTAAATTAACAGCACTTCCTTTTTTCTGTCCGATTTTAGTCAGAGTTTTTTTGAACGCACGTTCATAACCTGTGTTACGAGCTGTTCGCTTTTTGTCCTGTTTGAGCTTTTTTTTAGCTGATTTTATTATTGGCATATTAACACCTCCTATCTACGTTGAATTTCAAATTTCAAAATCCAAATAACAATTAACCATTAACCATTAACAATCATAGAGCATACTCTTTCTCAAATGCTTTCTTGCCGTAACTTCCGCTAAATAATATTGATAGTTTAACTTTACCAACAACTTTATGATATCTACATACTCCTGATGAGCATGTTCCAAGTGTGATTCCATCTTTCTCGCAGTTTCTCGAACCGTTTTTGAATTCACAGCTTGCAATAGCTCCGTCAGGAATAAGAGAGCTGTCACCTTCATCTGTCGTCTGACGTTCGCGATTGTACGTCAATTCTAAATCTGCTGTTTGGGTTCCGCCTGGAGCATTTTGGATCAAGATACTGATCTCACCTCTTTTAGTTGACTCCTCAACCGTTGCTACAACAGAGCTGTCGACAGTAGGTATAATCTATTCGTTTTGAAACATGTCGCTCGAACTTTTCTTTGAAGACTGATTGAAAATATTCATCACTAATACAATTACAGCAATCAAGCCAAGAACACCCCCGCCAATAATATAAAGTCTTTTTTTATCTCCCATATGATTTAAAAAAATTGTAACAAATACGGTTGCAATGAACTAATCGATACTCGATCTTGCTTTGACGTATCGCGATTGCGCACAGTTACCGTATCGTCTTCAAGAGACGTATAATCTATTGTAATACAAAACGGGGTGCCAATCTCGTCTTGTGAAGCGTAACGCTTTCCGATGTTGCCACGATCATCCCACGCGACCATATAATCTTGTTTCAAAAGATCATAAACTGTTCGTGCTTTTGCCACCAAGTCTGGTTTGTTTGACACAAGTGGGAAAACAGCCGCTTTGTATGGTGCCAGTTTAGGATGAAGCTTGAGAAACACCCGTCCTTCATCTTCCGTATATGCGTCAATGAGAAGAAATAATGTTGTTCTGTCGACTCCCATCGAAGATTCGATGTCCCAGGGAATGAATTCTTCATTAGACTCTGGGTTGTGATAGGTGAGGTTTTTTTTTGAAAATGTTTGGTGACGGGAAAGATCCCAGTCACCGCGATGGTGAACGCCTAGAAACTCAGCCCATCCCCACGGTGCTTTGTACTCCAAATCGGTAGCTGCTTTGGCATAATGGGCTCGTTTGTCTGGGTGATGATCCGCAAATCGAAGATTGCTTGTTCGTATACCAAGGTTTGTGTACCATTTAAGCCAATATTCTTTCCAGTACTCAAACCATTTGTTTCCTTCTGACTCCTCGGGCTTAATAAAATACTGGACCTCCATTTGTTCAAACTCAACAGATCTAAAAATGAAGTTTCCGGGAGTGATTTCGTTTCGAAATGCCTTGCCGATTTGAGCTATTCCAAAAGGAATTTTAACGCGTGTTGAATCGAGCACGTTCTTAAAATTAAAATGAACTCCCTGCGTTATTTCACCTCGCAAAAATACCTCAGATTGTTTACCTTCGATTATTCCGAGAAAAGCTTTAACGAGAAGATTAAAGTTTTGGGGACTCGTCCATTCAACTTGCTTGTCTGCGTGCTCTTTTTCGTGTTCTTTAATTTCAGACTCAACGTCTGCGCGGAATCGCTTATGACATGTTTTACACTCAATGAGAGGGTCGCTAAAAGACTCAATATGACCTGATGCTTCCCAAACTTTTGGATTGGAGAGGATCGCACTATCAAGTCCAACAATATCTTCTCTCAACTGAACTAGGTCTTTCCACCAAACATCTTTGATGTTTTTCTTAAG
>CAYHIW010000002.1:38796-49933 GCA_964356745.1 uncultured Gammaproteobacteria bacterium
AAGTCCCATACACCTGCAACACCGCCGTAGATTTCTGAGTTAGGATAGATGAAGCCTCGTCGTTTACAAAGTGATACAATCTTCTGCATACGAAATTATATAATACGAAGAGGGATTTTTTCATTGGTTAGCTCTTCTATGATTCGATAGAGTTCTGTAATTGATTTTTGGTTCTGCGAATATCCCAATACTTGCATGAGGTTGTTAAGAAACAAAGACCATTGGCCGGTAAGATCGTCGGTGCTTTTAGCAATCTCTGTGATGAATTTTTTTGTTTTGCGATAAATTTCAAGTTCTTGTTGTGAGTCGGGGAGTAGGCGATCAAGAACATAGACCAACAAGTACATGAGATTTGCTTTTGCCTCGTCGTTCTTAATTGTTGAAAAAGCACTGATAAGCGACGTTTCATTAAGATACCAATAGTCATGATGCTTGCGAAGCACTACGGTAATGAGATTTAGTGTCTGAGTGTGTGAGAGCCTGCGACTGGTAATAGACTTAATACCTTTAGCGAGTACGCTAATTTTTCCAACATCATGAGTGAACAGTGTTACGATATTATCTTTTGAAGGAAGTTTTCGTTGTCGAATGACAAATGCCTCTGTTGTGATTGACTTTGGCACGCCTATTAAAGCGACTGTTTGAATGTTTTATCTTTGTCAAAATCGTCATCGTAAAGTTTTCTTCCTCCAACAGTTATTTTCAGTTGTTGGAGTTCTTTTTGCACGCTTCCTTGTTTTTGAACCATCAACGTATAGTCTTTTGCTTTGATGTCAGACGGCAAGGTATAGACGACTTTTACTTCGGATCTTCCTTCTGGAGATACTGTCAAAAATCCCTCAAACACGGTTTTGTCTAAGTCGTTGTACTGTTGTACTTTGGTTCTTGAGCCGTCAAAACTGATAAGTTTTGAACCTTTTGGCACATAGACACGCAACCAGTTTCTAAGCACTGCGTTAAGACATAAGCCTCCACGCTCCAAGTTACAGTCAGAGTGTGAGTACGGATTTTTATACTCAAGAGTGATCTCACGTTTTATTGTGCCGTCACTATTTACCGTCGATTTTGAATCTATTTCTTCGGTAATAAAGAGATTTGATTTGGCACCAGCAAAGTTTACGTTGTTGACGTGAAGATAGTCTCCGTTGAATGGACGAATCCGGCCTGCAAAGTTGATTCTTTCTGCCGCTTCTTGCAAATCAGACTCCTTGAAGTAGAGAAGGATGTGTTTCTGCTCAAGGTTTGAGTACATAGTTTCTGATAAAGTACCCCAGTATTTTGATGGAGAAAATCCGATTGCTTTGTAGAACAAAGCATACATAAGATCTCCCAAAATACCTTTTCTGTTTGTCTTAATGTAATTAACCGGTCGGTCGACAAGGTCAAACAGCTGATAAATTACTTGAGGACAGTCACATCGTGCATCTTCTTTGGCGGAGAAGGTAATTCCGTCTACTTCTGTGTCGCCAAATATCGTAAGCATGTCAACCAAGACTTTGGCGTCCAGGCTGATAATACCGTCATAATCTTCTTTAAGAGAGCTTCGGTTGTAGAGACTGTTAAAGAGTTTGATAGACTCAACAAAATCTGGCGAAAGATTACTGTCGCGGATATAAAATTGAGAAACTCCCTTGTGATAGGTAAGAATCTCATCAGGTGCTCTGGGGTGACTTGCAATTGATTGATCGAGTGAGTAAATATCCTCAGAATGTTCAATTTTAATCTTTCCGTCTTTTATATGAAAAAATGCATAAGAGGTAAGAAATCCTCCAGTAGCTCGCCTTTCATACTGATTTTGAAAGATGATAAGGTAGGTTTTTTCGCCACCTTTACCCAGGATTTCAGGAAGTTTCTTAAGAAGCGGCTTTGCATCTACAAAGAGAGAAGAAACGCCCTTAACCTGTTCTTTAATATTGATTATTCTGCCGCGAACTACGGTCTTCCCAAGTGTTTTAGGATAGAAGTTGGGGTTGATTTTGTCAACGTGTTCTTCAGCTTTACGAATATTTTCAGAAATGCCATCGATTCGACCAAGTACTTTGTCGAGTGTAAGGACAGCGGTCTGAAGTCGATCGTCTGCTGTTTTTTCTGAGAAAGAGGATGTTCCTTTTTTGAATCCAATAAGATCTGCGTATGGGGCGATTGACTCGATAGATTCTTTGCCTGCTTCAACAAAGTAATGGCCGGCTTTTACTCCGTTTTTAAAGTCACTTACATAAGGAATAAAAGAGGCCCAGTAAAGCGGTTTGACGTCATTTTCAAACTTAGTGTATTTTGTAGAAAATGTTTTCATTTCTTTTTGAACCAGATCCATGTCGTTTTTGGCAAACGATGCTTTAAGAGCTTTGGCTGATACGCTTAAGTTTTTTACTCCAGAGTAGGCTTTAAACGCAGGTTTTATGGTAAAAAAGTACACAAAAATAATGAGTGCGACAATAATACCTAGTCTCACTTTTTTATTCTTGAGTTTTCTGTTACGTCGTCTCATTGGGTCTTCTACACTGCTCCCTGGCCGGTTAACATCACCCAGGGCGTTTTGAATATTATCTTGAGATCCTTCCATAACGATATTGAATCTACGTATGAGGCGTCAAGAGCGATTCGTTTATCAAAATTGATTTCCGATCTGCCTGAAACCTGCCATAAACCAGTCAATCCTGGTCTAACTGATAATACTTTTTTAACCAATCCTCTTGTGTGAGGATATTTTTTCTGTTGTTCCTCCAGTTCGTCTTTGTAATAAGCTCTTGGTCCGACCAAGCTCATCTCTCCTCTTAGCACATTGATAATTTGTGGTATCTCGTCAATTGAGTGTTTTCGTATAAATCTGCCGGTTGGTGTTATTCTCGGATCATTTTTGAGCTTATAACTACTTTTTTTATACTCTTCGTATAACGAAATAAAACGTGGGTCGGTTCTCAAGAGTTTGTGCGCGTCCGTTATCATCGAACGGAACTTATACATTTTAAACCCTTTCGAGTTTTGACCAACACGTTCGGGTACATCTGCAAATAGAGGTCCCTTTGCATCTAATTTTATCGCGATTGCTGCAATTACGCAAATGGGGAAAAACGGGACGAGAAGTATGAGAGAAAGAACAATATCGATTAGTCGTTTAATATAGTGTTCGTAAATACTTTTCATACAAGGTTCATTAGGTTAATTTTTCGTGTTCAGTTCCCTTAAATCTTTCGACAATCGATTTTATCTTGGATACCGATGTTTTTTTGGCAACGAGCAAGACGTCGTCTGTGTTTACGATAAGGACGTTATCCAGATCAACCGCAACAATCAATTTGTCATCCTGATAGTTATAAATAAGATTATCTTCAGAGTCTTCGATCATGACCTGTCCGGTTGTGACGTTGTCAGTTCTTTGGTCTTCGAGAGCTTCCTTAAGCGCTTCCCAAGCGCCAACATCACTCCATCCAATGTCCGCCTCTATAACATAGGCGTTATTTTTATCGAGTTGTTCAAGTAAGGCATTGTCAAAGTTAATAATCGGCATTTGTTCATAAAGCGTAGATAATTGAGATTCAAATTCTTCCGTTTCGTATGTTGAGGTAATTGCATGTACAAGATTATATACCTGAGGAGCATATCTTTGAAATTGAGAGAGTAAGAAATGTGGGGTGGAAACAAAATATCCTAAATTCCAACAGTGTTTCCCGCTTGTAAAGTAGGTTTCTGCCAGATTTTTATCAGGTTTATATTTAAAGCCGGAAAACGTTTGAAGTTTTGCTCCATCCTTTTGTTCGATCACTGCTCCACACTCGATCCAACCTAAGTTATCAGAGGCAAATCGAGGTTTTTGTCCAATGAACACAATTTTAGAAGGTTCTTTTTTTATTACTTCTTCTGCCCAGAGAAGCAAAGCGTTGAAGGTTTTCTGATGTTTGACGAGGTGATCGCTCCACAGAATGACAAAAGGTTCGTCTCCAAATCCTCGTTTGGCAAGCATGCCACTCATGAGAGCAACAGCGGGTCCAACATCTCTCTTGTGCGGTTCGGCAATGATATTTTGTGATGGGACGTGGGGTAGTTGTTTTTTAACGACGTCTACATAGGTAGTACCTGTTGAGATAAAAATATCTTCTGGATTGAAGGTGGGAGAAAGACGTTCGACCGTAAGCTGTAAAGTAGATTTGTTACCAATAAGTTTCTCAAATTGCTTGGGTGATTTTTTTCGGGATAGTGGCCAAAGTCTGGTGCCAACTCCTCCTGCAAATATAACAGCTTTCATAGATTTTTTCTAAATCTGTCGATAAATATTTTTTTCGAAAATTTTTGAACACGTTTTGATCCTAATCGTTTTGTTATCTGTTTCACATTGTACGCAATTTGACCATATCTTTCAATTGCAGCAGTAAGTGATTTTTCTGTTTGTTGAGCAAACAAAAGACCTGTTTTGTTATCATCGACAATCTCAGAAACGCCAGAATTTTTGTACGAAATAATGGGACATCCAAAATAAAGCGCCTCCAACGTTACCATTCCAAAATCTTCGTCTTGGGGCATGATAAGTGCTTCAGCGCGTTGATAGTATCGACCAAGTTCTTCGTCAGAAATATTTTTAATAAATGTAATGTTGGGATTGGCAAGTTCCTTCAATTTTTCTTCCTGAGTTCCTGTTCCAATTATTACTAATGGTTTATTTATTTTATTAAACACTTTTATTGCCAAGTCCACTTTCTTATATCTTTCTAGTCTAGAAACTATCAAATAGTATTTAGTATTTAGTATTTGGTATTTGGGATTTGTTTGAAATTTGGATTTTGAAATTTGTAATTTGATTCCATCCCAGTACTTCTCATCAAACGGCGGATACACCACTACACTTTCTCGCTGGTAGTATTTTTTAGTTCGTTTGGCAACGTGGTTACTGATTGAAATTATTTTGTCAGGTCGTCGCGAAGCGTTCAGGTCCCAGTCTCTCAAGAAATCAGCAGCAGCGTTGGTAATAGGATTGCGGTCCCAGTAATTTTCAGAGTGAGACCATAAGAAACGAGTTGGCGTGAGGAGGTAGCAGATGTGTTTTGTTCCTGGTTTGGTAATGACACCTTTTGCAAATGACGAGGTTACCGAGATGACAAGATCGTACTGTGAAAAGTTGAATGATTCAAACGCAGAGGGGTAAAAAGGAAGTGAGAGGACGCGATTTTTCTTAATGAAGTCGGGAAAACGTTGAATAAAAGACGTTTTAATTTTAAGATCTTTTGCCCAGGGTGCTTTCTCACGATCATAGTAGGAGGTGTAGAAGTCTGCTTTGGGGTACATTTCGGCAAATACTTGAAGTACTCGCTCAACACCACCCCACTTATCGATCCAGTCATACACAATCGCCGTTTTCATCGTTTTCATCGTTTTCATCGTTTTCATTAAGTATCATTATACAGCCTTCTGTTGATATAAACCCAAAATATGCTATCATTTGGGCTATGAGAGCAGAAGCGAAAAAAATTACGAGTAGTCTTGTCTTGATGGGCGCATCACTTGCAGTCGGAAATTATTGTTACGATAGGGCATCGTCATTAGTTGACGATTACACTACTCTCGATACACAGGCACAGGGAATAGAGCGATCGGTAGATCTATTAGAGGATCGAGTAGATGAAAGCGATCTTTTTGACGAAACTTTAAGAAAAGCAGAGACTTTGATTAGTAATCCATATCTTAGGGCAAGATTTGAAGCCAGTGACGGTATGTACGCTGAATTCAGTGGGGAAAGTGCAGAATCTGTTAGTGGCTATATACGTGCAGATCTTGCAGTTGACAGATCGCTGGGAATGCCTCGAATATTTGATGACGCAGAAGTAGAACTAATCAAAACTGAGACGCTTGATGATTTATTTAATATACAAAATCATCCCGACCAACTTAATAATGTTTTAGGAGAGCACAGAGATGAGCTTGCAGAGATAGCCATTGAAGCTCAAAATGAACTTCGGCCTCAATCAAACATCCTCAACAGTCTTACGAGTAAAAAAAACGAAACAGAAAAAGATATTGATCGTTATGGTGTGGGGTTGTTTAGTGCGTATGCGGGAATTATATTTGGCGGACTTAGAGCAATATACTGGTCTGCTCCTGCAATCAGGACTAGGAAGCGTTATTTTGAGTAATTCTAAAATAAATCAATCTGTTCCTGTGGCGTTTTGACTTTTTTGACAGGTTTTTTGATTTCCTTCTTGGCTATTGGGGGTTTTTGATCGTAGAACTTTCTCAAAAGCGAGTTCATCTCAAGTTCTTCTAGTTTTACTTTTAACTCTTCGGAGAATCCATTAAATTCGGCTTTTTCAAGCGAAAAATCTACTTTAGCGTTCGTTACGATGACCGCAAGTTCCTTAGAAAGTTCGATCTCTTTAACGTTCTTTCTAATTGTTTCTCTCTGTCTTTCATTCTTAATCTCATCAATATGTTCAAGCATATTCTCCACAGTTCCGAACTGTGCAAGGAGTGTGAGCGCTGTTTTGGGTCCAATACCACCCGCGCCTTTGTAGTTGTCAGATGGATCTCCGACAAGAGCTTTATAGTCGGGGATTCTCTCAGGCTCAATACCTAGTTTTTCCTTAACCGCTTCTTTGTCATACAGTTTTGTCTTAGAAAATCCTATTTCTGGGGTGAGGACAAATACGTGAGAATTCACCAACTGCATAATGTCTTTATCTCCAGTAAGTATGAGCGTCTTTACATCACCGTCAATCTTCTTCGAAAGAGTTCCGATGATGTCGTCTGCCTCGAGCCCGTCTTGTTCAGCTCGATATAAAGGAACAAGATCGATGAGATCCTTAAGAATAGGAATTTGAATTCGAAAATCGTCTTTGAGATCTGGTCTATGGGATTGGTATTCTTTGTGTAGTTTCTGACGAAATGTCTTTGCGGGTGTGTCAAAACATATCGCCATGTACTCGGGTTGGAAGTCCTGCATCGCTTTGTAGATCATATTAAAAAATCCGTAAACGATATTTGTCGGAACACCTTTTTTGGTAGTTAAAGGAGGTAGAGCGTGGTACGCCCGATGCATGAGTGCGTTACCGTCAATGAGAAGAAGCGTTTTCATTTTTTTTCAGACCAACGATTTTTTCGAATTCATCTGAGTCAAGACTTTCTTTTTTGACCAATTCGTCTGCAACCGCATTGAGAAGTTGTCTTTGTTTTGTGATGAGGGACTTTGCTTGTGAGTAAGCAGTTGTTATTATTTTTTTGACCTCGTCATCAATCTTCCCAAGCATATCTTGAGAGATGGGACTTTGAGACATGTCCATTGACGGACTATAATTAATTGGTCCGAGAGTGCTCATTCCGTACTCCACAACCATAGCTCGTGCTATCTGAGTTGCTTGATCAAAGTCGTTTGCTGCGCCGGTTGTTACTTCGTTAAACACCATTTCTTCGGCAGCGCGTCCACCCATCATGACAGCAAGTCTTTCCAATAAATGAGTTTTTGTTTCGTGAAGCTTATCTTTAGCTGGAGGAATGAGGGTAAATCCAAGAGCCATACCACGTGAAACAATTGAGATTCGATGTACAGGGTCGGTGTGTTTCATAAAATGCGAAACAACGGCATGACCGGCTTCATGATATGCGGTGAGTTTCTTATCGTAGTCAGACTGGAGTCTTTTTTTCTCCGGACCAAGTTTCACCTTGGTTGCCGCTTCTTCGATGTCATTCATCGAAATCTTGTCTTTTACTTGACGAGCTGCATCAATCGCAGCTTCGTTTAACATATTCTCAAGATCTGCACCAGAGTAGCCAACAGTACGTTTTGCGACTCGTCCCCAGTCTACATTTGATTCGAATGGTTTCCCTTTGGCATGAATTGCAATGATTTCTTTTCTTCCTTCAAGATCAGGATAATCAACAAGAATTCTACGATCAAAACGACCAGGTCGAAGAAGTGCAGGGTCGAGCATGTCTCCCCTGTTTGTTGCTGCAATTACGACAATTTGCTCGGTTGGCGCAAATCCATCCATCTCAACAAGAATTTGATTCAAGGTTTGTTCGCGCTCGTCGTGCGAAGGCATAACGCCAACAGAACGAGCTCTACCTATTGCTTCAATTTCGTCGATGAAAATAATTGATGGCGCGCTTTTTTTAGCTACGCTAAAAAGATCTCTTGCTCGTGCAGCACCAATACCAACGAGCATTTCCATAAACTCAGATCCTGCAATAGAAAAGAACGGAACGCCTGCTTCACCCGCAACTGCTTTTGCCAGAAGCGTTTTACCACAACCAGGAGGTCCGATGAGGATAACACCTTTTGGAGTACGCGCTCCTAGTTTTTTATATTTTTCTGGATGCTTTAAAAAGTCTACTACTTCTTCAAGTTCACGTTTGGCTTCGTCAACACCGGCAACATTGTTAAATGTTATTTTCGGCATGTCTTTTGAAAACCTCTTTGTCTTTGCTTGTCCAAAAGAAAAAACCGATTCCTGTGCGCCGCGTGCTTGCCTAAACAAAAATACAAAAAACGCAATCATGAGAATCGTTGGAATGAGATTTCCTAAGAAATTTACGAGTCCAACAGATCCTTGAGTATCTCGAACCGCTATATTAACTGCGCTGAGATTTGCTCCAGAACCTCGAAGCGTCTCTAGAAAACTTTCTCCGGCTTCCTTATAGGTAACACCAACAGATCCGTCTTTATACTCTATGAGTATTTTATTATCAACGATCTCAAGTTTTTTTATTCGCTGGCTTTTAACATCAGACACCACGGATGTGATAGATTTTTCGGGAAGTGAGTTGGTAAGATCCTTAGTAAGCGATCGATAGGTGAAGATTAGAAAAAGGCTTGCAAAAATTACAATAAAGATTGTTTTTATATCGAATTTGAAGCGAAGTTCTGCGATTTTTTTCCTCTCTTTATTATTTTTCAGGTACTTAATCCCGTTGGATTTTTTTGCAGGCATATCGCATTGTATCAGATTTTTGATAGAATTTGAAGCTGAGGGAGAGCTATAATGCAGAAAACTATTCAAAATGCAGTTGAGATACTTAAAAAGGGTGGACTTGTAGTATTTCCTACAGATACTGTTTACGGGCTCCTCGTAGATGCAAAAAATGCAGAAGCTGTAGCAAAGTTAGTGGAATTTAAGGAGCGTCCAGCAGGAAAAGCGATTTCAATCTTTGTTTCAGATCTGTCGATGTTGGAAGAGTATGTTGAGATAGATGATAAAGCAAGAAATACCTTAGAGCAGATACTTCCTGGACCATACACAGTGGTCTTGCGATCCAAACACAAAGTTCGCAAAGAACTGGAAGCCGAAAATGGAACTCTTGGTGTTCGCATCCCTGCGTCTCAATTAATTAATCAATTGATACGGGAGTTTGGCGGTCCGATAACGGCAACATCAGCCAATCTTGCAGGAAGATCTCCTCATTATTCTGTGGAATCGTTTCTCAAAGAACTGTCGGTCAAGAAAAGAGCTCTTATAGATCTCATTGTTGATGAAGGTACGTTGCCAAGAAATAAACCATCAACAGTAATTGATCTGACTCAATCGAATATTAAAATATTGAGACATGGGGATGATAGACAATTGCCAATTGTCAATTATCAATTGTCCAATTCTGAAAAACAGACCAAGGAAATTGCAAAGGAGATAATTGTTAATTTAATCAAAGAGAATGAAGACAAACCCCTTATATGTATTATTAAAGGGGATTTGGGTGCAGGAAAAACTGTGTTTGTAAAAGGAGTGGGAGAATTATTAGGAATACGAAATATTATTTCGCCCACGTTTGTCATATATTATGAATACGCTTCGTTGTTTCGAAACATGAAAACACTTGTTCATGTTGATCTTTACAACATTCAAGAAGCGGAAGAATTTAAACACCTGGGGCTTGAGAAATATTTGCAACCAGGAACAATCATGTGTATTGAGTGGGGAGAAAAAGCAGGAGAGATCATCGAAGAGTTAAAAGATAAGGGAAGAATAATATACATTACTTTGGAACACGTAAATGAAACAAAAAGAAAAATTCAGTTCTCAATTTAACCATTTATCCATTTGAGCATTGAATGAGAAAATGTTCAAATGATTAATGAATAAATATGAATATTTTAGCTATTGATACTAGTTGTGACGAGACGTCGGTTGCAGTAACCAATGGTCGACGAGTTCTTTCTAATGTCGTTTATTCGCAGGTATTACTTCATAAAAAATGGGGAGGCGTAGTCCCTTCGATTGCAAAAAGAGCTCATGAAGAAAGAATTGATTTCGTCATCCAAAAAGCGTGCAAAAAATTTACCGATAATATCGACGTTATTGCGGTGACACAGGGGCCGGGTCTTGCGATTGCGCTTGAGGTAGGGATTGCTAAAGCAAAAGAACTTTCGCTACAGTTTAAAAAACCTTTAATCGCAGTAAATCACATGGAGGGTCATCTCTATTCTTCGTTTGTTCAAAACAGCAAAGGTAATCCAAAGCGCGATTTTGCATTTCCCATACTCGGATTTCTTATTTCTGGTAGTCACACGGAGTTGGTCTTATGGAAGGATCATTTAGATTATGAAGTGATTGGAGAAACATTGGATGATGCCGCAGGAGAAGCTCTTGATAAAGGTGCAAGAATGTTGGGTCTCGGATATCGCGCGCCGGTATTAGAAACTCTGGCAAGAGATGTAAAAAATAGTGATGAATTTTTATTTCCTCGTCCAATGTTGAGGAGTGACAATCTTCAGTTTTCTTTTTCTGGACTAAAAACATCTTTACTTTATCTTCTGCAAAAAATGTCGGACGAAGAAAAGGCGAAAAAAATTAAAGAGTTGGCAAGTTCATATCAAGAAGCGGTCTTTGACACGCTTGCGTTTAAACTAAATAAAGCACTTAAAAAAACTAAGTGTGCTACTGTGGTTGCCGGAGGAGGAGTCGTTGTTAATCAGAGATTTAAATCAAAAATGAACACGGTAGTAAAAGAAAATAATGCGAAGATCTTTTTTCCACCGTATAAATATCTAACGGGAGATAATGCTGCAATGATCGGAGTTGCCGCTTACTATAAAGCACTCAAAAAAAACTTCGTCAAAGACTTCCAAAAATTCGAAAGAATTCCAAGATTGAGATTATAGAGAAGAGAGTTAGACTTGAACGAGTTCTCGCTTTGGAGTCATAGATTCTGCCTTGATCTT
>CAYHIW010000003.1:0-6690 GCA_964356745.1 uncultured Gammaproteobacteria bacterium
GGAGTTCAGACGTGGGCTCTTGCGATCTTGGTCTTATTTCAGACTCATTAAATACAATTGCTTTTCCATCTTTGGTCGTGAGAATGCATTAGTCTTTTCCATGTGTAAGGTTTACCCAGTGAAGTTCGTCATCCTTATCTAATTTAATTGAAACAATTCCATTACTACGAATATGTGCAAATTGATCAAATGATGTTTTCTTTACCGTTCCCCTTGTGGTTGCCATAAGAACAAAAGTGTTCTTATCGTGAGGTGATTCTTTATCGAATGTTAAGAGAGACGTAACCTTTTCATCTGGTCGAAGTGTAATGACATTTGCAATTGCTTTACCTTTTGAGATACGAGTGCCTTGAGGTATTTCCCAAACGCGTGTTTGAAATATGCGCCCAAAATTAGAGAAAAAGAGAATGTAATCATGAGCCATAGCTGTTTTAATAACGGCAACATTATCCGTTTCTTTTGTTTCCATGCCAGAAACACCCTTGCCTCCTCTGTTCTGAACTCTGAAGGTTTCTCTAGCAATTTGTTTAATATACCCCTCTTTTGTCAAAACCACGAGGACTTCTTTATTTTCGATAAGTTGTTCGTCGGTAATATCTCCAGGTCTCGCCTTGATTACTTTTGTTTTTCGTTCATCACCATATTTTTGTTTTAGTTCTGCCAGCTCTTTTTTTATTACGTCAAATATTTTGAAAATATCTTTGAGCAGTCCTTCAAGATATGAAATAAGTTCTTTGAGTTTTGCCAACTCTTCTTCTATTTTTTTTCGTTCAAGACCCGTGAGTCTTTTCAACTGCATGTCTAATATCGCTTGTGATTGAAGGTCCGAAAGTTTAAACTTTTTCATTAAATTTTCCTTGGCTTTTTGTTCATTTTCAGACTTTTTAATTACTTCTATAACTTCGTCAATGTGATCTAATGCAATAAGATATCCTTCCAAAATATGAGCTCTATGTTTTGCCTGTTTAAGCTCATACTCAGCCCGTTTGGTCACCATGTTTATTCGATGTTTTAAGTATTCTTGAAGTATTGGTTTTAATCCTAAAGTATGTGGAACTCCATCAACAAGCGCGACCATATTAACGGGGAACGATGTTTGCAGTTCGGTGAATTTGAAAAGATTGTTGAGAACTTTCTTGTATGAAGCGTCTCGTTTCAGTTCTATGACAACGCGAATACCGTCTCGATCAGACTCATCTCGTAAATCAGAAACCCCGACCAATTTTTTGTCGGTGACAAGAGTTGCGACTTTCTCAACAAGGTTTGCTTTATTAACCTGATAAGGAAGTTGCGAAATTATAATAGCACTTCGACCTTTTCCTAAATCTTCCTCATCAACAACTCCTCTAATAAGAATTTTTCCCCTTCCCGTTGTGTAAACTTCTTTGATTTCATTGGCTCCATAAATAATTCCAGATGTTGGAAAATCTGGTCCTTTAACATGTTCTAATAGCTCTTCTAGTGTTACTGAAAAATCAATATGCTTTGCATCTTTTTTTGCGTCTCCAAGACTCTTGCCATCTTTAGTCGAGAGGGTTGTTTTGTCGATCATGAGAGATATGGCATCGATAACTTCGGTGATATTGTGTGGAGGGATTTTTGTTGCCATACCAACAGCAATACCTTCTGCGCCCATCAAAAGTAAGTTGGGTAGTTTTGCCGGGAGACACAAGGGCTCTTGAATGGTACCGTCAAAATTGTCGACAAATGGAACTATTTCTTTTTCAATGTCTTCAAGAAGTTCCTCTGCAATTTTGGTTAGTTTTGCTTCGGTATAACGCATTGCGGCTGCAGGATCTCCGTCGATTGAGCCAAAGTTTCCTTGGCCTTTGACGAGAGGATATCTCATGGAAAACGTCTGAGCCATTCTGACCAACGCTTCATACACCGGCGCATCACCGTGTGGATGATACTTACCCAATACTTCTCCAACTACCTTTACTGATTTTGAAAATCTCGCACCCGAAGTGAGACCCATCTTATACATTGCGTATAGAATACGTCTGTGTACTGGTTTGAGCCCGTCGCGTACGTCTGGGAGAGCTCGTGACACGATAACAGACATTGCGTAGTCAAGATACGCACGTTTCATTTCAGAAGTGATTTCGGCTAGTTGGATTTTTGTCATAATTACTTATTCTTAAGAGATTTTTTGATTGCTTCTAATGCTTTTTCTTTGCCAAGGAAATCTTTAGTTTTTACCCATTTTTTTGGCTCAAGATCTTTGTAATGATTAAAAAAATGCTGTATTTTTTGTTTTACTATTTCGTCTAAATCGTCAATGGTGTCAATTTTTGACATGAATGGATCGACTTTTTTAGTTGGCAGCGCAATTATTTTTGTATCTATTCCAGCTTCATCTTCCATTTCAAGCATTCCTATTACTCTTGAAGGAACTACGACCCCTGGGTAGAGAGGATGTGTTGATAAAACAAGAACATCCAAGGGATCGCCATCTTCTCCCATAGAATTTGGAATAAATCCATAATTTCCTGGAAACGCCATTGTAGTGTATGCGAAACGATCTACCATGATTGCGCCAGACTCCTCATCGACTTCGTATTTGATAAATGATCCCTCTGGGATTTCGATAACAACGTTAACTTCTCCTTCTTGAGGATTGTTACCTGTTGATAGTTTTGAAATATCCATAGTTTTAATAGTTCAAAATTTTTAATAGTTATACGTCAAGCGTTGCCATCTTCGCGTGCGTAACAATAAATTTTTTTCTTGGGGGAACTTCTTCTCCCATAAGCATCGTGAATACATGGTCTGCTTCTTGCGCATCGTCAATCGTTACTTGTTTTAGGACTCTATTGTCTGGATTCATCGTCGTGTCCCATAATTGATCAGGGTTCATTTCTCCAAGACCTTTATATCTTTGTATGTTGGGATTTGCCGTTTTTATAGTTTTTACAATTGTATTTTTTTCTTCTTCAGAATAAGCATAAGAAATTTGTTTGCCCGACTGGATTTTGTAAAGGGGAGGTTGTGCGATGTAAACGTGCCCCTTATACATAATGTCTGGTAAGTGTCTAAAGAAAAAAGTCAAAATGAGTGTGCGTATATGTTCTCCGTCAACGTCTGCATCGGTCATAATAACTACTTTATGATATCTGAGTTTAGAGTAGTCGATGCTTTCTCCGATTCCCATGCCAAGAGCAATGACGAGATCTTTGATCTCTTTAAATGCAAGTACCTTGTCAAGAAATGCCCGTTCGGTATTAAGAATTTTTCCTCGGAGAGGGAGAATTGCTTGAAATCTTCTATTACGGCCATCTTTTGCGGTTCCTCCTGCTGAGTTTCCTTCAACAATGAAAAGTTCAGACAGCGCTGGATCTTTTTCTGAACAATCAGCAAGTTTACCGGGAAGCGTTGCTCCTTCAAGAGCGCCTTTTCTTAAGACTGCGTCTTTTGCGGCTTTTGCAGCAAGTCGAGCTTTTTGCGCAAGGACAATTCGACCTAATATATCTCTTCCGATACGAGGGTTTTCTTCAAAAAATACATCTAAGTATTCAGATACCGTTTGTTGTACGAGTGTTTGAATTTCTGAATTTCCTAGTTTGGTTTTTGTTTGACCTTCAAACTGTAAGTTGGTTGAAGGCATTTTGATATATACAATAGCTGAGAGTCCTTCTTTAGTATCCTCTCCTGTGATTGCTTCTTTCAGATCTTTTTCGCTTAAAACAGCTTTAGCATAGCTGTTAATAGATTTAGTTAAAGCAATTCGAAAACCCGTAAGGTGGGCTCCTCCTTCATGGGTATTTATTACATTTACAAACGACATGACATGTTCGTTAATTGAATCGTTGTATTGGATCGCAACCTCTACTTCTTTATCGTCGACTTGTTTCTTAATGTAAATAGAGTCGTGGACGACTTTTTTGCCGCGATTAATATCTCTTAATAATGAAAGAATCCCCCCATCGAAAAAATAAGCAAGTTGCTCTGAGATTTTTTTATTGTTTATTTTGAAAAGAACGTTATTGATAAGATAAGCCCGCTCTTTTACCTGTTTTTTAAACGCACCATAGTTGATTTCAATTGTTTCTTTGAATATTTCAGTATCAGGTAAAAAGGAAACGGCAGTTCCATGCTCAAATGGGAAGTTAAGAATGGAGTCGCTTACTTTTTTGACGGGGTAAAGAGGAACTCCTCGTTTATATTCTTGTCGGTAAAGACTTCCGTCTTTTTTCACCTCGATAATGAGGTGTTCTGAGAGTGCGTTAACGACCGAAGCTCCAACTCCATGAAGTCCACCGGAAACTTTGTATGCGCTTGTAGTAAATTTTCCTCCCGCATGAAGTTTGGTCATGACCAGTTCCAGAGCGGATGTTTTGTGTTTTTTGTTTTGTTCTATTGGGATACCACGTCCATCGTCGTAAACGGTGAGGTAGTTATCTTGGCCGATTACAATACGAATATTTGAGCAGTAACCGGCCAGTGATTCGTCGATTGCGTTATCTACAATTTCGTGAAGACAGTGATTGACTCCCACTTGGGATGTCGATCCAATATACATTCCCGGTCTTTTTCGTACTGGCTCTAGTCCTTCGAGGACTACTATTGATTCTGCACTGTATTTTGTTTTATCTGCCATTCATTTAATTATAATGAATTTAGGTTACTCTGTCATCCCGAACTTGGTTCAGGATTTTATTTTAACTCAACCTTCGCTCCCGCTGCTTCTAATTTTTTCTTTGCTTCTTCTGCTACTTCTTTTTTGACATCCTTAAGAAGTTCTTGAGGTGCAGATTCAACGAGTTTTTTTGCTTCCATAAGACCCAGTGTTGGATTAAGCTCTCTTACTGCTTTAATGGCACCAAGTTTATTGTCACCAGCTGCGGTAAGTACAACCGTAAATGATGTTTTTTCTTCCGCTGCTTCTCCGCCTGCTTGTGGTGCTGCTGCGGCTGCGACTGGCATTGCTGATACACCAAATTTTTCTTCAAGATATGATGCTAATTCTGCAACTTCTACTACAGTAAGTCCTTCGATACTTGTTGCAATTTTTTCTACTTTATCTGACATTTTTTTATCTGACATTTATATTTTCACCTCCCCTTGTTTACTTTTTTCTCTTAATATGTATGTTAGTTTACTTATGTTAAATTTCATTGCATATACGATTCTAGATTGTGGCGCCTTAAGAGATCCAAGGATCTTACCAAGAAGGATATCTTTACCTGGGAGTTGTGCAATGTGTTTAAGCTCTGAAGAATCGTAGATCTTTTTATCCAAAAATCCAAATTTGAATGAAAGCGTTGTTTCCTTTTTGGCAATAGTATGAAACGTTGACAGTCCTTTTGTATACTCTTCGGTTAAGGATAGGATTGCTGAATTTTCTTTAAGAGGTAATAGTTCTTTAAGCGAGGCTTGTAATGACTTATTGGATTTTGCAAATTTCTTAAGTGCTTTTTCAAACAGGGTATTCTTAATAATCTTTAATTTTTCGCCAGTCTTTCGTAGTTCAGATCGTAAACCCTCGAGTGATTTGTGAGTTGTTTTATCAAACTTTACGACTGCAAAATGGGGAGTTGACGTAAGGATATTAAGAAGTTCGTCGACTTGATCAGTTTTCTTTTTATTTGGCATATATATTCACTCGTCGGGAAACTATGTTTTACAAACCGCCTTCGCTAAAGCTTCGGCGAGGTAAACCCGATGTCTTTGTGATGAGTAATGATTATAGCAAATTACATTTCGCTTAACAACTCTTTAAGCGTTTTGGTGTCTTGTGATTGATTCTTTTTCTTTTTCAATTTTTTAGCAATAAGTATATCTTTCATGCTCGATGCGTATTCTTGTTTTTTCTGGAAGTTCTCTACTCTTCCTTTTGTATCGATGAATCGATGTTCGCCGGTATAAAAAGGATGACATTTCCAACAAACATCAACCGATACTGTTGGTTTTGTTGAGGTTGTGGTAAATACTGCACCACAAGAACAGACGACTTGTGCGTCACTGACAATTTTTGGATGAATCCCTGTTTTCATATTGAAGTAACAAATTATACCATAATTTTTTCCCAGCGGCCATTCTCTATTACATCTTCTAGGTTATGGAAGCTTTTCCCTAGTCGGTGATCGGTAAGTCTATTTTGAGGAAAATTGTACGTTCTTATTTTTTCTGAACGATCGCCTACTCCAACATCTTTTACATAAGAGCTCATAGTTCCTTTTTTCTTTTCTTCTTCAAGTTGGAATAGTTTTCCAAGTAACAGCTCCATTGCAATAGTTCTATTTGCTTCTTGGTAACGTTCTCGGCTTGCCGTTACAACCAAGCCGGTTGGTTTATGAGTAAGACGAACAGCTGTTGAAACTTTATTTACGTTTTGACCACCGTGTCCTCCGCTTCGATAAAACTGCCAATCCAGTTCGCTTGGATTAATTTTTACTTCGTGTGCCGATATATGAGGTAAGACAACCATAATACACGTTGAAGTATGAACGCGTCCTTTACGTTCTGTATCGGGAATTCGTTGTACACGATGAACACCGGTCTCATTTTTATAGAGTTGAAATACGTTTTCTCCTTTTACCCGAATGACATTTTCTTCTAAATAATGCCACTTAAAACCTTTCCGTTCTGCAAACTTAATATACGAAAGAAGAAGTTCTTTCATCCAGAGTTTTGATTCGTCTCCACCAACTCCTGGGATCGCTTCGATAATGGCAACGTTTGGGTCGA
>CAYHIW010000003.1:6700-29232 GCA_964356745.1 uncultured Gammaproteobacteria bacterium
AATTAATAGTGCAAAGTGAAAAGTGCAAAATGCAAAATTACAACTTAAAACTCAAAATTTGTTGAAGATAACTCACCTGTTTTTACTTCTGTTTGATCGCTGGTTTTCATGTTTTTTAATTTTATGGTTCCTTTCTTGACTTCTTCTGGACCGATGATTGCAACGTATGGAATACTATTCCGATCTGCGTACTTAAGTTGTTTGTCGAGTTTCTTATCTGTTGACGGATATAGTTCTGCCGAGATACCCGAACCTCGTAGGTTCGTAAGGGCTGTGATGGATTCTTTTAAAGTGGTTTCATCAAAAACCGTAACTAAGACTTTTGTTTTTTTCGGACTCAGTTTAGGTAGTAGATTTTTATCTTTGAGATATTCCAAAAGCACGACGTCTGAAACTGCAAATCCAACACCAGATATTTTTGCATTTGGATTATAGTCGGCGACAAGGTTGTCATAACGTCCCCCACCTATCAATGTGGTTCTCCCAGTTTCTCCCTTTTTCTTTATTTCAAATACGAGACCTGTATAGTAATCAAGTCCTCTTACTACTTTTAGATCAATCATGCAAAAGTTTGAGATACCATATTGATTGAGAAGATTAAATAGCTTTTCAAAATAAGGATCACTTTCTGGTTCTACTTTTTCGCTTACGATTTTTTCGACAGTACTATCGAGGGATTTGTCATTTTTATCCAAACGGTCGATTTGGGTGAGAACTTCAGCGAAGCTGTCTTTAGAGACCTTTGCTTCTGTCAGTTTTTTTTCCATGAACCTTCGAGAGTTAATCGAAACTTGAAAGTCATCCGTGGAAAAACCAAGCGCTTTGAGAATGGCAACTGCGGTTGAGAGTATTTCGACGTCCGCGAGTAGTTCGTCCCCTCCTAAAATGTCATAATCTGCTTGGTAGAATTCTCTACTTCTTCCTTTTTGAGGAGCTTCGTAACGATATCTAAGTCCAAGATTAAAATACTTAAGCGGAAATATTAATTCTCCTGATTTTTGAGCAATCATACGGGCAAGTGACGGAGTCATTTCGGGTCGGAGAATCCACTGTTCGTCAGAATCTTTTCCTTTCACTTGAAATGTTTGACGTTCGATCAGTTCCTTGGAAGTTTTGTTTGTGTATAAATCCACAGGTTCAACAACGGGCCCTTCGTATTCTTCGTAGCCGAACAAATTGGCGATTTCTCTAAGTTTGTCGAATACGAAGTTTTGCGAAGCCTTATCTTGTGGATATAGGTCTCTAAAGCCGCGAAGCGGCTGTAACGTCTTCATACTGAATCAAATTATAGCAGAAGAAGGGTCTGGATTGCTTTTTCAAGCTGTTGGTCCTTTTCTTTTGTGAGGGTATTTTCTTTGTCTACGGTATTTACCACTGTGATGTCTGGAGTAATTCCCGTTCCATTAATCCATACGTTATTTGGCAAAATCCACTTAGCAACCGTTACGTGAAGTCCTGCTCCGTCTTTAAGATCAAGAGCTTCTTGCACAGATCCTTTACCAAATGATTTTTCTCCAATTACCTGAGCCCGTTTATACTGTTGCAAAGTGCCTGATAAAATTTCAGACGCAGATGCAGAGCCTTTATTGATAAGCATAACGAGCGGGATGTCGAGAAGCTCTCCTTTTTTGCTTGCGTAATATGCCTTTTTTTCTGAGGTTGTTGATTCTTGAGTTACAATGAGCTTGTCTTCTGTCACAAACTCAGAGGCTAGATAAACAGAGCTATCCAAAAATCCACCAGGATTATCTCGTAAATCAAGAACGAGTCCTTTGATTGTTTTGTTTTGCCACTTTATTTTTACTTGAGCGACCGCTTCGTCCCACTCTTGGTTTGTGTTTTCACCAAACTGATTGAGTTTTATATAGGCGTAATCTTTTTCAAAGTTAAGCTCAACAGACTTTACTTTGATAGCATCTCTCATTATGGAAATGTCAGTTTCTTTTCCATCTCTTTCAACAGTTAACACAACAGTCGTTCCCTTTTTACCTCGTATCTTTGAGACTGCTTGTGGAAGTGTCCAGTTTTTTGTTGATTTACCATCAACTTTATTTATAAGATCCCCCGCTCTAATTCCTGCTTTTTCGGCAGGCGAATCTTTTATGGGCGCAATGACCGTTATCCTTTTGTTTTTTAAACCAAGTTGAGCGCCAATTCCTTCAAATAATCCACCAAGATCATTTTTTGACTGTTTGTTCTCGTCAGGAGTTAAGAAAAATGTGTATGGGTCGTCGATTGTATCGACCATTCCCTTAATCGAACCATAGTACATTTTTTGAGAATCAATTTTGGTTTTATCTATATACTTTTCACTTAGTTTTTCATAGGCTTGCCAATAGAGATCGAAATTCTGATTTTTTAATGCGGTGTTATTTGCCGTAGTTGTTTGATTTCCATTGAACTCTCCTAGTTTGTAGCCGCTACCAAATACAAGTAAAAGAAGTGAGATTGCAAATAGCCAGTTGGTGAGGGAGCGTTTGTTCATGATAGTCATTCGTAAGAATATATTGTATTACTTTTCTTATCTATGATGCAATATTTAAAGTGTTCTTTAGCAAGTTCTTGAAAAATTGTTTTGCTCGCCATCCACGCAGCATTAAATGTTACATCTTCTGGAAGTGACTCGATAGTTACGAATCCATCTGCTCCCATCACTTCGAGTTTTGAAGCATCATATGACGTGATGGATGGTAAGAAAAGTACCTTGTCATTAACGTTTTCTTCTTTAAGCTTCGGGAGATCTTCTTCTTTTACAAAATAAATTTCTCCACCAAATGTACTATTTGCTTGTTTGATTGGGTAGTGAGTTTCCTTTTCAACCTTAAGCGTAATTACATTGTTCGCAATATCTTGAATCATCCCCATAAAAAAAGATTCGTCATTATCGTCTCGATTATCTTTGGTTTCAAGAGCGATACTTCCATCTTCGTGACTGATTTCCTTAATAACTCCATCAACTTCACTTACGTAATAGCGATTTTTCAACAGAGATTTTTTCTCTGCGATAATATCTCCTTTATGAATAGTATCGCCGACGACCTTATTAAGGTGCATGAATATTTTTTTTGGAGATATTTTTAAAGTGTGAGCAACATTAATTCTGATCAGTTTTGTTTCTTGTTTGATCTGAAGAGGAGTAGAGAGGTCTACATTATCTCCTTTTTTAATCAAAACATTATCGGTATCGTTCAGGGTAAACTGAATGGTCATGCATATTCATTATACATGAGTTAATGTTCGTGATGAGCGACATAAGGAAGAAGGGCGAGGAAGCGTGCATACTTGACTGATTTGGTTAGTTTTCGCTGATGTTTTGCGCAAACATTAGTCTTTAATCTCGACAAGATTTTTTTTCTTGGAGAAATAAATTTAACCAAATTTTCGATGTCCTTAAAATTGGGTTCTGTTTTAAATTGACAAAAAAAACATTTCATAGATTTTTATTAGAATGGGATATCATCCGGATTAACTGATTCGTCCTTATTACCTGATGACGTGCTAGATTCATCAGTTGGGTGTTCGGCTTCGGGAGTAAACTCAGTTTTTTCTTCATGAGTTTCTGTTGTCTCTGTTGATTCAGGTTTCTTTGCCCCGCTAAATACAATAAAGTCATCAAGAATTATTTCTGTGATATTTCGTTGTTGACCATCTTTACCGGTAAAACTTCGATACACAATTCTTCCTTCAAGATAGACTTTTTTTCCTTTGTTGAGTAGTTTACTGCAAAGTTCTGCAAGTTTATGCCAGGCAATTACTCTATGATACTGAGTTTCCTCTTTTGTTTGACCATCGGCTGTTGTCCATGATCTGTTTGTCGCAAGACCAAATGTGCAAACTGGTGCACCACTTGGTGTATATTTTAATTCAGGGTCTCTGGTAAGATTGCCGAGTAAAATTACTTTATTGAGCGATCTGCTTGCCATATTCTTAGTCTTCTTTTAACAATAAGTATCGTAATACCTTTTCATTATAGCCTAATCTTTTTTTTAATTCAGTTGTTTTATCAGGATCAATTTCCAACTGCCATTCATAAAAATGGGCAGAAGTCTGCTTTTTAATTGGGTAGTTTAGATTCTTAAGACCTAACGATTGCTCTTTTTGTACTTTACCAGAAAGAGAGATTACAAGATCTTTAAGTGTTTTAAGCTCCGCTTCGTCATTGAGAAGGAAGACAAAATCGTATTTCATCATACAGTATTATGTCTATATAATAATAGCTACAATGTCAAAAATCAAGCGTATATCCTGGTTTGTAGCCTTAGGACTGGTTCTTTTACTTCTCTTCTACACTCGATTTATTAACCTCGACTGGGGATTTCCGTTTCCTTTCCATCCCGATGAGAGGAATATGGTCACCGCAATTCAATCCTTGAATTGCGGAATTTCAAATTTCCGCGAGTGTTTGAATCCTCATTTTTTCGCGTACGGACAGTTTCCTATCTACCTTGCCTCTCTTTTGGTAAACATATTGAAGATAGATGCTACTTTAGCGCTGAGAATAATCTCAGTCTTCTCATCAATACTAACCGTAATTGTCTCTCTCAATATTATTAAGTTAATTAAGAATTCGTTCCCTTGGCTTGTTTTCTCAGCATTGATTTTGATTTTTTCTCCAGGTCTTATTCAGTTTGCGCATTTTGGAACCACCGAGTCGCTCCTCACACTTTTCCTTACATCGCTTATATATGTTTCATTAAAATATTTAAGTTCAAAAACCTCAGCTAATTACTTAACTAAGGTTTCTGGCATTTTATGTGGACTTGCGATCGCAACCAAAATCTCATCAATTATTTTTATTTTCGTCCCTATTCTCGCTGTTCTAATGCGCCCTATCCAACCCCCGCGGTTGGAATTGGCCTGGTGGGATAGGGTGAAAAGTATTGTTTTTCTAGGTTTCGTAACGATCATAGTAGCCATAGTTTTTTCCCCGCATAATATAATTTCATTTCCAGAATTTATTAATTCAATGCGCTATGAATCTTCTGTTGCTCTTGGAAGTCTTCGGGTTTTTTACACGCGACAGTTTACCGATTCAATCCCCATTATTTTTCAAGCGACAAATATATTTCCTTATGCACTAGGACGGCCTGCCTTTATCTTATTTCTCATTGGTTTTTTTGTACTTCCTTACCATAGAAAGATAAACTTTTTGAGACTATCATTTTTACTTTATTTTTTACCTTCTGCTTTTGCTTTTACGAAATGGACGAGGTTTATGGCACCAATATTTCCTTTAATGTTGATTATAGCGATGTTAGTTGTGCAGCAAACGTATGAGTTTTGTTTGAATACAATTAGCAACGTAAAACGAAAAACGAAAAACGAAAAACTACTGCTTTTTGCATTTTGCATTTTGCTCTTTGTAATTATTTATCCTGGAATACGGTTTCTTAAGGTTTATCAAAATGAAGACGTTCGATTTCAGGCTTCGAGATGGATGTATCAAAATATTCCGAGCGGTTCTACCATTTTGTCCGAGTCAGGAAATGTGGTCGACATTCCAATAGATCGTGAAACGTGGAATATAGAACGTAGAACATACAATGTTATTTCGTTTGATTTTTACGATTTAGATTTCAATCCAGCACGTCAAAAAGAATTAAGTGAGGTTGTAAAACGAGCTGATTATATTGTTATTCCTTCACGGCGTGTGTTTAGAAGTCATGATAAAAAACAGTTTCCTAAAGTTAACGATTACTATTCGAGGTTATTTACAGGTAAGCTTGGTTTTAAGCAAATTGCAGAATTCAAAGTTTTGGATGATGAAAGCGCGGAGGAAACATGGACGGTGTTTGATCATCCTATTGTAAGAATTTTCAAACGCATATAATATACTTATATATATGAATCAAGGAATGAAGTTGCTACTTGGTACGTTTTTGCTTCTTGTTTTGGTTAAGCTTCTCAATATTTCGTATCCCATCTCAATAGTAACTACCACGCGTTCGGGTGAACTTTCGGTTGTTGGTGAAGCAAGTCTTGAAGCGGTTCCTGATATAGCAAACGTTGAAGCAAGTATATCGGTAGTTAATGGAAGATCTACAGAGGAAGTACAAGGAAAAATAAACAGCATTAACAACACCATTCTTAATGAGGTCAAGAAATTGGGTATTGCTAAGGAAGATGTGCGGACAAGCAACTACTCTATTTATCCAGAGCGTGAATACGCAACCGAATTAAAAGAAGCGGGAATTGGAGGATACACTGGGAACGCCTATATTTCTATTAAAGTAAGAAATATAAATAACATTCCAACACTTTTAAATGCGTTGACAAAAGCAGGCGCAAATCAAATTCAAGGAGTCCGCTACTCAATTGAAAAACCTGAAAAATATAGAGAACAGGTAAGAAACATGGCAATTGCTAATGCAAAAGAACAGGCGCAAAAACTTTCAAAGGCTCTGGGTATTCGTCTCGGACGCATAACGAATATCATTGAGTCAAATACAGGAGGAAATCCAGTTCCCTATTTTGCGGATAAGGCAACAGGCATGTCTGTTGGCGGAGTACCAGAAATAAACGTAGAACCAGGAACACAAACGGTTTCTTCAACCGTTACACTTTTCTTTGAAAAGTAGATCTGGCCTTTCTTGACAATCTAAATATATTCTTTATAATTTAAGATATGAAAGAAGAAAGACCCGAAATGTTTGCGCCCTACGATCTGAGCGTATCCGAATACGGAGAATATATACACGATATAAACGAACAAAACATTGCGTATTTGAGAAGATTGTTTGAAGGAGCGCCTCTTGCTCCAACTCAGTGTCTGATCGTTATAGGAAGTGATGGGAAGCTTGAAAGACACGCTCAATCAAAAACAGATGTCGTTCTTGTTCAAAGAAAGAATGCCGCAAATAATAATGTGGACGATATTACCGCCTGGTTTGAAGGAATTAATCCTGGAGAAACGTTTAAATCACAGTTTGATTCGCAACTTTCAGATTCTCTAGAAGTAGTTACGTTAGATGACGACTCTATACGTGCTTCATACGTATATCCCGAATTATTTACACAGCCAAGATCGATATATCCAGACAGAGGATTAAACTCGATACATATTGCTGGTAATACCGAGGTACATCTTGACCTGCGAAAGCAAGTTCTTTTAGAAATGACAGCTAAAGGGAAATCATTTAGATCCATACGAGAAGAAATGAAAAAGCAACTTAGACACTATGAGAGAGCAGCAAAAACTGGAGCGTACAGAGAAGTGCGTGTGTTTGGGATCGAATTAGGGGGCGGTGAGAATCGCTGTTTTCAGTATTACAATGAAGACCCTAACAGTTATACGGTTGGTTTTAAAGTACCCTTCTTAAGAAGAATGCAAAGATTTTTAGATATTGCGACAGTTGTTGCAATTAAGGAAGAAATGTTAGGGGTAGATGATGCAGCTAAAAACTTGCCAACATCAACGATTCAACGTTTGGAGTACTTTAAAAACATAGGTCTACTTCAAGATCAGGGAGCGGTTGAAGATGTAGAAGATTCTTATTTGTGGTTTCTTCAACGGTACCATCACGTACAGGAGCTTTATAAACAATTAAGAATTCCCATTGCGTTAAGTTTTGATTTAGATCGGTATAGAATGTTTAGAGATACGATTGGGGAATTTACCAAACATGCGGGGTACGATAGAAAAACGAATTTTTTAACAAAGCGAAGTGTTCTTTCATAAAAAACTTAATATTTTAATCGAGATCCGGAACTGATCATTAATCCTACAACCGTTTTGATTCCATCTGTTTTAGTAGTGATAAATACGGCGTTGCCGCTCCGAACAAATTCAACCACACCAGAAGTGCGTATTTTCATATTTCTTGGAAGATCGTGAGAATTGATTGTTGTGGGAGTTCCACTTTCAATTAACATTCTTAATCTCTCATCTGCTTCAACGGGGTTTGAAATTCCCGTTCTCTCCATATGTTTTCTTAATACGTCGGGTTGAATATTAAGAGGTATTGTCTGTTGTGTTTCTTGTGATTCGGTTTTTTGACCTAAATAAGAAGCGTATGTTTCGGTAACCCATTTCAAATATGTTTCCTCAATTGGAGCATTCTCTTGTGAGGATTTATGATAAAGATTCTTGATCAGCGATCCAACACCCAAAACGAGTTGATTAGTTCTTTGATGATGGTCGACTGAAGACGGAAGACCATGTTCGTGCCACCATGCGCTTGATAAATGCAAAATTCCACCGAGATTAACCAACGGAGCTGGTGCAACAGTTATTCCAGATTTATGAAATGCTCTGACTACTTGAGGATCAGGTTCACCGTCAAGTACTGGATATTGATCGTTTGCAGCTCCACATATAATTTGAGCCGTCCCAGTTAATCTCATTGATTGAAGATTTTCCAAATTCAATACGTAAGGATTTGCACACGGCATGAATAGTTCAGCTGGTGCATCCCAAAATTCTTCTGGAGCAACTTCTATAACTTGAGGGTACTTTTTTTGTAGAGTCTTTATTTTTTCAGTATCAATGTCGGTAACGTATACGGAAGCATTTGGATAATCATTCACAATATTACTTATAAGTCTTGATCCAACATTTCCAACTCCTTGTACAGCAAATGTAACTTGTGAAGGGTTAATTCCCTTAATCTCCATAAGGGCTTTAGCTCCTGCCCAAACTCCGGTAGCTGTTGTTGGAGATGGATCCCCAGTTCCACCGTTTTCCACAGTTTTACACGCTACATATTCTGTTTGGTTTCCTATGAGATCCATGTCTTCAGAGTTAGTTCCCATATCGACAGCGGTTATATGTTTACCGTCCAGAGTTGAAATGTGACCAGCGAATTCTGCTAACAGTTCAGATCTAAATAAATGAAGTTCAAAATCCTCAACATAATCTGCAACTGCAATAATCGTTTTTCCTCCACCCATCTGTGCAGATCTAACTTCCCAGGGATGTGCCTTCCCTTCTTTTTGCATTTCTAAAAGCATTCTGTAGAGTGTAAGCCACTTTCTTGACATATCTCGTGCAAGTTCATTAACTTCTTGATACACATCTCCTAAAGCAGTTGGATCATTAAAGTCTATTTTTTTAATTCGGGCTCCTCCTAAAGTAGAGCCATACCTGTTATCATCTCCCAATCCAGTAGAATGGACGGCTGTAACAACTAGTGCTTGAAATGGAACTTCCTTAATTTCCGTTGGATATACTTCGGATGGTTGGCGCAATCTACGATCAGCTACCTTGCTTAAGCGTTGAGTTGTTTCAATCCTCACGTCTGCTTCTAAAAGTGTCATATATTATTTACATTTTTAACCATAAAAAAACCCGCTCATTTTTTGGCGGGATCTATAAAAGAGTTTATTTAATCAAACCTCTTCCCGCCGTTAGGCTAGGATAAGAAGGAGGTTGGAAACTAAATAAACTCGCGATATCATTAGTCTATTATAAGATGGCGCGTAACAATATGCAACTCATTTTGAGTATGCTTTCTTTACTAAAGCGCCCGATGAATGGTCTTCTATGAGATAACCGGCAGATTCAATTTGTTTTCGCAAATGGTCTGATTTGTCAAAATCTTTATTTTGACGAGCTGCCTCTCTTTGATTGACGAGCTCTTGAATTTCTATTGGAATAATTTCGTCTTGAATTTCATTTAACTTCAGTCCCAGAACTTGATCAAATTCAAGCACGAGGTCGAGCTTATCTTGTGAAGGAATATTGGATTTAATTACTTCCCACATTACTGCAATTGCTTGTGGAGTCTGAAGATCGTTATCGAGTGCATCAAAAAATTGTTTTCGCAGTTCGTCAACAGTGGAAAGTTTTTCCTGAGAAAGAGACGTTCTTTGTGTTGGACTCTTTAATGCCATAACATGATGTTCTAATTTAGAATAGGCTTCCCGTGCCGCTTTTGCTGATTCCCAGGTAAAATTCATTTGTTTACGATAATGCGTCTGAAGAAATAAAAGTCGTAAAGCCATTGGTTCTACTCCCTTTTTAACAACGTCATCTATGGTAAAAAAGTTTTCTAAAGACTTGCTCATCTTCTTTCCATCGATTAATAGAAACTCATTATGAAACCAAATTTGGGCAAATGGTTTTCCTGTTGCCGCCTCAGACTGAGCAATTTCGTTTTCATGATGAACGGGGATATGATCAATGCCACCTGCGTGAATATCTATAGTTTCACCTAGATATTTCATACTCATTGCAGAACATTCAATATGCCATCCTGGAAATCCATCGCCCCAAGGAGAGCTCCAATGCATGGTGTGATTGGCAAATCGACCAACTCGTTTAAACCAAAGTGCAAAATCTGCAGGATGCTTTTTTTCTACATCAATATGAACATCTTCTCTAGCTTGTTGTTTTTTTTCTTCAAGTTTTTGTCCAGAAAGTTTGCCGTAGCTTTTAAACTTTGATATGTCAAAGTAAATTGCCTCTTTTGTCTCGTAAGTACATTCTTTTTCTTGCAGTCTTTTAATTAGTTGAATCATATCTTCAATATGATCGGTTGCTTTAACAAGTCGATATGGAGGGAGAATGTTCATTTGTTTCACCGTATCTAAAAAAAACTTTGTATAAAATTCTGCAACTTCCCACACCGTTTTACCCGATTTTAGAGCGCCTTTTTCAAGTTTGTCCTCGCCTTCATCACCATCTCCCGTTAAATGTCCAACGTCGGTAATGTTCATGACTTCATTCACTTTGTAACCAGAATATTCTAATGTTCGACGAAGGATGTCAACGTTAACATAGGTGCGAATATGACCAATGTGGGTGTAGTCGTATACCGTTGGCCCACAGGCATAAAAACTCACTGATTTATCATGAAGCGGTTTAAGCTCCTCGATTTTTTTCGAAAGCGTATTGAATAGTTTCATGCTTAAATAAGTTTAAAGTAGCGAAAAACATCTATCAAGCCATCTTCGTTGACGTGATTCCCCATGAATTGTTTTGGATCAGTAAAGTCAAACTTTGCTACTAATTCTGGAGTACCATTTTTCATGGTACCTTTATATCCACAGATATTTAAAAACTCCCAGTCCAGCATCGTATCTCCCACTCCCAAAATGTTTTCCAGTGGAACTTGCATGTATTGAGATAATTTTTCCACCCCCATTTTTTTTGATACTCCCTTTTTTGTAACGTTGAGAATTTGTATAGGGAAAATGTACGGATGTGTGCCCCACGTGTAATCAACCTTATTTTTCAGTTGTGAAAAAACGTTTTCTATGATGGTGTGATCGTCACTTGTAGAAGCTGTAATATTAAGTTTAGTAATCGCCTCTTTATTTAGAACGTTCTTAAAATCATTAACAATAGTAGGTTTTTTATCTACGATTGAGGAATATTTTTTTGTAATTTCTGAAATTTGATGCTTTTGTAAAAAGTACTCGTTAGTAGCAAAGAGACTAATATAAATGTGTTTAGGTAAAAGATCAAGAATTTCATTTACAGACTCTGTTTCGAGAGGAGTAATTTCTATGATTGTTTTTTTAACAGGGTTGAAAATTACCGCACCGTTTGTTGCGACATGAGGACTGTTTATATTCAGAGCTTCAATGTTTTTTTGTGCTGCAAAACTCGGCTTTGCAGTCAAAAAAGAGATCGAGATACCCGATTTCATTATTTGATGTAGTGCATTTTGAATGTTTATACTTGGGTTTGGAAAATTTACACCCTCAAGATTACCAACAACAACGCCGTCAATATCGAGAACAATAGCTTTAATCATAAAAATGCTTGTGTAATTGTAGCAAATGTGCCCTTCGATAAACTCAGGGCTTTTCGCCAAGCAAGCTGGTCGAAGACTTTGAGCTTGTCGAAAAGTCGGGGTGGAGGGAATTGAACCCTCTGCCTCACGGTCCCGAACCGTGCATTCTTCCGATGAACTACACCCCGTAGTCGCAATTTTACTCTACTGTTTGCCGGTAGAAGGTCTTGTTTCTGGATGTTGTTCTTGAGCCTTTTTTTTCGGAGAGAAAATACTTCTGCGTTTTTTACCGCTTGGGAGTCCCCCACCTTGCTGTTGATTAGCAATCCCCTCTTGTTTTTTTTGATGGTGTTCAGATTCTTCGGCGTGTTCTTGCTTAGCTAACTTTCTTTTATTTTCTTCGATGATTCGTTCCTCGTCTGATTTAACGATATTGAAAAGTCTCTGCCGAACAGCATCGATATTCTGTTTATCATGATCTTTGTATAACTTTTCAGTATCAATTGAAGTATGATTATTCCCTCTTTTTTGCTCCTTGAATTCGCCTATTTCACCGACCGCGGTTTTCCCGCTTTGCTCCTCAACCGCGGCGGTGCTCGTAAAAGCATCTGGAATGAATGCTTCACTAATGCTTTTGACCGTTGTTTTGGCGGTAGATTTACCAAGATCCGAAAGAGTTTCAAACGTATCATTAATAATTGTTTTCTTTTTGATTTTTTTCATAGGTTACATTCCAAGTTGAGCTCTGGCGTTGTCTGACATTTTTTCCATGGACCATGGAGGGTCAAAGGTAAGGTTAATTTTGACATTTTGACAACCCAGCTGATATAGTTTATTTTGAATTTCTTGTTCGATGAGGGAAAATAAAGGGCACCCCATTGTGGTTAATGTCATCGTGATTAAAACAGCGCTATTTTTTTTAACCGCCACATCGTAAACGAGTCCCAGATCCATGATTGAAATATTGAGTTCGGGATCGAGTACCTTTTTCAGTTTATTCTCAATTTGTTTCTTAGTTACGACTTTCATGTATAGGTATATTATATAATGAATGATATGGATAACTATAAAGTACGTTTTGTTCCTCTAGGTGGTGTTATTGGAGTCACGAAAAATATGTATTTGTACGAGCTGTATCAAGGCGATACTCTCAAAGACATTCTTATTGTTGACTGCGGTATTGGTTTTCCTCAAGACAAGGCACTCGGAGTTGACTTTGTGATTCCTGATATTTCGTATCTTAAGGATAAAACGCAGTTTATTCGAGCGATTATTTTGAGCCATGGTCATGAAGATCACATTTCTGCACTACCCTATCATTATAAAGATCTTGGTTCGCCACAAGTCTATTCAAGCAAGCTTACCGCCTCATTTGTTAAGAATAAATTTAAAGAGTCCGGAGGAGATGTCAAAATAACCGTTGTGGATCTTCAAAAAGAATATGAATTCGGCCCATTTAAAGTGTCGTTTATAAACATTACTCACTCTATTCCCGATACGCTTCATATGTATATTAAAACGCCGGTTGGGAATTTTTATCATGGGACAGATTATAAGCTCGATCTTACTCCACCCTTTGGACAACCTCCTGATTTCCACAAAATAACATCGGCAGGTAAGGAAGGAGTCTTATGCTTATTCTCAGACTGTCTGGGATCTGATCGCGAAGGACTTACTTTGTCAGAAAATATTGTTGGACAAACATTTGAAGATGAAATGAGAAAAACAAAGGGTAAATTTATCATGAGTACGTTCTCGTCAAACATTTCACGAATCAGACAATGTGTTGAGGCGGCGAAAAAATTTAATCGTAAAGTTGCGTTTATGGGAAGATCGATGAAGGAAAATACGTCGATTTCTGCTGAAATCGGATATCTCCCCATGCCGGATGGAATGGTAATTAAGGAGGAGCAAGTAATGAGGCTTCCCCCAAACAAGGTTTGTCTTATTGTTGCAGGTTCTCAAGGTCAGTACAACTCTGCACTTGCCAAACTTGCAACCGATCAACACAGGTTAGTGAAAGTTAAGTCGGGAGACAAGGTTGTGTTTTCTTCAGATCCAATACCTGGAAATGAAAACGAAGTTTACGCATTAATTGAAGAACTGATTGTGAAGGGTGTTGAGGTTGCTTATTCTGGAAGTCAAGAACAGTTGCACGCTTCAGGACATGGTAGTCAAGAAGATATTAAGTTTCTTATGCGTTTTACTAATCCTAAATACTTTATTCCTATAGGTGGAACTATTCGTCATCAACGTGGATATCAGCAACTTGCCGTGGACCTTGGATATCAAAAAGAAAATGTTTTTTTGCTTGATGAGGGTAATACAATCTGGTTTGAGAAAAAAACAGCGCGAAAAGGCCCTGTTGTAAATACCAAAACAATTTACGTTGACGCATATGGAGTTGGAGATGTAGGTAATGTTGTTTTGCGCGATCGAGAAACTCTCTCAACTGAGGGAATGGTTGTTGTTGTTTTGTTTGTAGACCAACAAGGTAAGTCCATCTCAACGCCGCGTATTATTTCACGAGGATTTGTTTTTGAAAAGCAAGAGGATGCTATGTTCAAGAAAGCTCAAGATCTCATCGAGCAGAAAATAAAACCAAAAGGAGATAGAGTGATCAATGTGGGGAATCTCAAAAGAGAGATTGGAGACACGCTTGAGAACTTTTTCTATCAGGAAAGAGGAAGAAAACCACTGGTCATTGTTGATTTAGTCCAATTGTAATGAGTAATTTGCCACCAAATCTGAAACGAATAGCCTTTTTCTTACAGAGACTGCCAGGTATTGGTGAGAAGACCGCTAAGAGACTTTCATTTTATTTTCTTCGGATGCCAGATGAAGATCTCAAAGCGTTTGCAGAAAGTATACGAGATCTAAAAGAGACTACAAAAAAATGTACAGTATGTTTTAACCTTACCGAAAACGATATTTGTTTTGTCTGTGAAAATTCGCAACGGGATCCATCTATTATTACGGTAGTTGAGGATGTTATTGATCTTCTATCATTTGAAACGGGGAATATTTATAACGGGTATTACCACGTTCTTCATGGAAAAATAGATCCACTCAATAATATTGGGCCTGATGAGATTTTTATTAATCAACTTGTTGAAAGGGCAAAGAAAAATAATTTGAAAGAAATTATTTTGGCAACTAACTTTGATATGGAGGGTGAGGCAACTGCGATGTATATTAAGAATCAACTTAACGGACTGGGTAAAACTTTTAAAATAACGAGGCTTGCATATGGTTTGCCTATTGGAGGGAATTTGGAATATGCCGATTACCTTACGTTAAAGAAAGCTATCGAAGGCCGCAACGAATTCTAATCAAAAATAAGTGATAGGAGGGTCATGCGGATGTGGAGACCGTTTCGCATCTGGGTTGTGAGATAAACTGCTCGGGGGTCGCTATCAACTTCGGTATCAATCTCCTCTACGCGAGGCAAAGGGTCCATGATGATTAAATTGTTATTCCCATACTTTGAAAGAAATTCTTTTGTCAAAATAAATCTGTTTTTTAGTTTTGCGTATTCCTCCTCACTTGAAAAGCGTTCTTTTTGAATTCGATTCCAGTACCAAAAGTCAGCATCCTTTGGTATTTCATCAGGCGAATCAACTTCTATAATCTGCAGTCCCCTTTTCTTGAATTGTTGCAGTAGTGACTGATCAAGTCGGAGTTCCTTAAGTGATAGTAAATAAATTTTATTATTAGGAAAAAGCGCAAGACCCTTAAGGAGTGAGAGTATCGTTCTGCTATGTAGTATATCGCCACACATGACTCCGGTAAGACCAGATAGTTTTCCTTTTGTGTGCTGCCAGATAGTATAGAGATCATAAAATGTCTGTGTTGGATGGTCTCCTGCCCCGTCCCCCGCATTAATAAGAGGAATATTTAAAACTTTTGCGGCTTTTGTAGCGCTGCCTTTTTCTGGGTGTCTTAAGACGATAAGATCAGAGTAACACTCAAATGTTCGAAGTGTGTCTTCAAACGATTCCCCCTTGTGTACGGATGAGATTTCACCCGGATTAAGAACGGCGGTGGTAGTTCCACCGAGTCGTTGAATTGCCGAGCTGAAGGATCCATACGTTCTCGAAGATGGTTCGTAAAATAGAAGCGTGGCATGTTTACCATTTAGCTTTTTTCCTTCGAAATTGTTTTCGATATTATTTTTGGTTTCTTGAAATAAATAAAGAAGTGCTTCTGTATCAAACTGATCCATGGATACAATATCTTTATTGAGGAAGAAGTTTTTCATAATTACAGAAACGTTATTTTTCAGACTTGATAGTCTGAGCAATCAAAGGTGCTACCGAAATTTCGACCAATTTCAGAAATTTATCTTCTGGTCTGAGTTTGACGGTATTGGTTACGAAAAATTTCTCAAGCTTCGTTTTTTGAAGTCTGGCAGGAGCTTCTTTTGTGAAGTCGTGATGAACGGCAGCAACATACACCTTAGTTGCTCCTTTTTTGAGACAGAGTTCAACTGCAGGTTCGATAGTACTACCTGAGACTACCATGTCGTCAACAATGAGCGCGATCTTTCCTTTTACATCACCATATAGGTCTAATGCTTTTGCTTTGTGAGGTATATTTTGATCGCGTTCTTTTTCGATGACAACCTCAGGAAAGTTGGTGTGACCAAAAAAGGATTCACCAAATATTCGAATCTTCTCAACCGCTCCTTGATCAGGAGAAACAATGGCTACATTTTTAGAGTCTATTTTGTTTTTCTTAAAATAAGCAAGAACCTCCTTGCCTAAAAGAGGAAATGCCGAAAGATTTTCAAAAGGAATAGTAAAAATTCCAGCAGACGCTTCGTCATGCAGATCGAAGGTGAAGACTTTATGAAAACCGACTTTTTCTAAAAATTCAATAACAACATTAACAGAAACACATTCTCCTTTGCGGTGTTGAATATTCTGCTTAGCATAACCAAACCAAGGAATAATCCCGACGATTTTCTTAGCTCCTGATCTTTTGAGAGCGTCACAAAAAAAGAAAAGCTCTACGAGATTGGTATCGGTAGGATTTGAGGTTGGTTGAATAACGAAGCATATTTCGTTTTTAACATCTTCTTGAATGGTGACTTTGGTTTCTGAGTTTCCAAATCGAATGACCTCTACCTTAGCAAGTTTTGTTCGAAGAATAGCTGCAACGTCGCGTGAGAGCGAAGGATGAGCAGTGCCGCTAAATAGTTTCATTTCATTTACTCATTTCAATTAATTTGCGCGCAGCCTGCTCCTGAGTTTTCTTAACCGCCTCATTTACTGCGTCTGCGATTCGTTTCTCGACTATACCGTCAACCTCAATCTCTTTTATTTGTTGATCACCGCGAACTACAACGCGCACACCATCTTTATCAACAACGATCTCTTCTTTTTTAAGAGCATTTTGGATTTGCATTAGTTTCTGAACGTCACCGATTCCTTTAAGTGGATTAAACATATTATTTACTATTATAAAAATCTACAACGGCTAACTCAAGCGGAATAATTTCAATAGGCGTTGTCTTTAGGGAATTATACGCTTCTTGAAAGTGTTTGATAAGTAGTGTAACTTCAGAAAGAGAAAAAGAGCTTGCGTGTTTGCTTTCTTGCACACCACTTTTAATGAGAAGTAGTTCACGAAGTTGTAATAATATATGTTCGATGAGATGTTGAATATTACCACCCTTTTCTTCAAATTCACCAATCCAAGTAAGGGCAGTTTTTAAATCATGCTTATCAAGAATTTCAAGAAGGTTGTCCTGAGCGATAAGGCCAAGATATTCTTTGGCGTCATTGTAGCTTGATTTAGAATGTGTTACCAGCTCTTCAAGCAATTTAGCTGCGTCGCGAAATGAATTATCCGCATGTTCTGCAACAAGATTAAGTGTGTTGGTGTCTATGTCTATTTTTTCAGCCTTACAAATCCTAACAAGCATGGTGTGAATGTCTGCTTTTTTTGCTTTACCAAAGTTAATGGTCATGCATCGTGAAACAATAGTCTTGGGAACTTTTTCAACATTGGTAGTGGCAAGTATAAAAATAGCAGTTGATGGAGGTTCTTCTAATGTTTTGAGAAGAGCATTGAATCCTTCGTTGGTAATCATATGTGCTTCATCGATGATGAAGACTCTGTATTTACCCACCATGGGTAAGAATGAGGATTCTCGAACCATGTTACGTATTTCATCAATTCCGCGGTTTGATGCAGCGTCTAGTTCTATGATGTCAGAAGATGATTTTTCGTCTTTAACATCGTTAATTTTTCTTGCAATAATTCTTCCAACAGATGTTTTTCCCGTTCCTTTGGGACCAATAAGAAGAAGCGCGTGAGGAAGTTCTTTTGATTTAAGTAAGGTCTGAATTGTTTGTTTAACTCTTGAGTTGTCAATTTCGTCGACTGTTCCTGGACGATATTTCAAATAAAACATATAGGAATTATATCTTTAATAGATTTTTAATTCCATGATCAATAAGTTGAAGAATAGTATCGTCAACTCGACGATTCCGCTCTGCAGCCAGTAACACGGCTTGAGGGTAGCAGATCATAATTTCACCGAGTAGTTTCTTGCCTTCGATAGGTTCATTATATTTAAACGATAAAACAGGAAGCGCAACATCTTCATTTTTATACTTGTTGCTTATATCTTTCATTTTTGTTTTTCCCACGAACACGATGTTAAGAGTATACGTGCCGTCAACGCCTTGGTCTTGGAGAATCTGCTCAGCTGAATGCTTTATAAGTGATCGATTTATTTTATAGCGAGAAGAGGTAGTAATCTCGATCATATTAATTTTTGTATCGTCTTTGCAATCGTTCTTTCTCTTTTTCTTTTCTTACCAATGAAGGTTTTTTGTAGAATTGACGTTTGCGTACTTCGTCTACAATATTCTCTTCAATAAACGCTTTCGTAAATTTACGAAACATGCTGTCTTTTGTTTCTCCTTTTTTCTTTATCACTACTACCATATGTACACCTGCCTTTTACGAATGAATACTTATATTTTACGTTATTGAGGTTATTATTTCAACGACCTTTTTAAGAGAGAGAGATGACGCGACAGCGTCTGGGTCTTTTGAAGAGCCGTTAAGAAGCATATTTTTTGATATGTGTAAAAACCATGTTGCGCGAGAGTCGACTTTCATAATTTTTTCAAAGACTGGGGTGAGATCAATCTCGCTAATTGGCCAAGACTTGATTCTAACGTATCCCGTATGGGGATTGCGTTTGATGACTACTTTATAGTCGGACTTAAGAGCTTGTTTGAGCGCTTCTTCATTTTTAGTTTCCATCGCGAGTCCTTTTCCCCATTTGCAGTTAAATATATATCCTTTACGCATCTCTTCCTCGGCAAGAATTTTTTGCTTCAAGATGTAGAAGATTGAATCAAGACAATGGAAGACTATTTCACATCTTTCTTTATCGGCTTGCAGAACAACCTTAAAACCGTCGATAATTTGATGTAAGTTGAAGTCGTATAAATCAGACTTTGGGTCATGAAAATATAGTTCTCCAAAATGATCAATTGAAGTGATAAAGTTCACCATTCGCTCAAGCGCTTCATGGTCATGATGATTAACATGTTTTTCTTTGACAAGATGGTCGAATACTCTGCGTGTTGCAGAAAATTGTTTCTCGATATCTTTTAACTGGTGATGATCAAATTGTCCAAGACCGGTGTCGACATGGATAATTTCTGGATTTGAATCTGGATCAGCGTTGTTGAGCGTGGTACCTGCTGAAACAAAAGCAAGTTGCGCTTCATGCCATCCGGGCATAAACCGTTTTACAAACCAGGTGCTCGCAATTGCATCAAGATCAACCGAAATGTGAGCGACTATTGTTTTTGACATAATGTAACTATTTCATCGACAGAAATAAATTTCGATTCTGATTCTGATCGGCGTTTGTACTCAATTTTGTCACCAGTTTTTTTTGATACAACAAGACGGTGAGGAATTCCAATAAGATCAGCATCTGCAAACTTCTCCCCTGCTCTTACATCTTCTCGATCATCATACAAGACTGGTATTTGGTATTTAGTATTTAGAATTTGGTAGAGGTCTTCTGCTTTCTTTTTAACATCTTCATCTTGAAGATCGAGCCCGACCAAATGTACTTGGTAAGGCGCAACATTCTCCGGCCAAATAATTCCCTTATCGTCGTGAAACTTCTCCACAATCACCCCCATCAATCTACTTGTCCCTATCCCATAACACCCCATAAGGACGGATTGCTTCTCACCATTTTTAGCGGTGTAGCTAAAATCAAATGCCTTTGAAAATTTGTCGTTTAATTTAAAAATATTGCCAACTTCGGAAGCCTTAGATTCTTTCCAATCATCTAGGTTGTTATTTTTGCAATTAGTACATTCGAGTTCGTCCGGATTCCAAATCTCCTTGTTTTTTGCCAAACCACATTTTTGGCAAACATAAATTGTATCTTCACCGCTTGGTATTACAACTTGAAACTCATGTGAAAATTTTGAGAAAATCCCCCCAGAAGCTTCAGTGAGTAAAGCATCCAAACCAAGACGTTCGAACACTTTTTTGTATGCAGGAATAACAATTGAGGTATAGTAGTTTTCTAGGTCCTCACCATCCGTATGAAAGCTATATAAATCTTTCATTCGAAATTCACGACCGCGAAGTAGCCCTGATTTTGCTCTCGCTTCATTTCTAAACTTTGTCTGAATTTGATAGACTGCTTTTGGTAGATCCTTGTACGACTGAATAAATAATTTACCCAATGGAGTGACGATTTCTTCGTGAGTTGGTCCGAACGCATAGTCTTGTCCATTTTTTTGGGTGTATTGAAATAAAATATCCACGTTATTCCACCTGTCAGTCTGCTCCCATAAATGTCTTGGGTGAAGTGAAGGCATTAATACTTCTTCAGCATGAATTGAGTTCATCTCATCTCTTACAACTTGTTCAATATGAGTAAGTACTTTGAGTCCCATTGGAAGAAATGCATAGATACCTCCTCCTACTTGATCTATAAAACCAGCTTTATGAAGGAGTTCGTGATTTTTTGTCTCAAATTGGCTAGATACTGATCTTTGAGTTTTTGCGAAAAGCTTAGAGTAGCGCATGAAGATTATTATACATGAATTGCCATTAAAGATTAGCCTCGCGTTTGAACTGTCTATAATAACTTTTTTTACTTACCACAAAAGTCCATGTTTAAATTTTGTAGCATATAGTCCATAGACATTGACTTAGTCTATTAATACACTGAGTTATCTATGGTACATGTTTCCAAAAAATACATTAATGAAAATGTTCTTGAGAGAATATACGAACTTTTCTTCGAAATCCTAATTCGATCCGCTAGAAAGGAGCTATTTTTCGAGGTTATTAATGAATTGTATTCACCTTCGGAACGAATAATGTTTGCTAAGCGAGTCTGTATCATTTATCTGTTATCCAAGAATATTGATCAAAGAACAATTGCTAAAACAACCAAAGTTTCAACAGGAACAGTATCCCGATATTCAGTCATGTTTCATAAAAAGGAAAGTGCTTTGATTAAAATACTCGACAAATTGGTCAAGAAGGAAGCGATTTCTCAATTTTTAGATGACATGCTGGCGGGACTATTAATTCAGCCTGGTTACAAAATTGGTCACTGGGAGTTATATTGGGCAAGAGAAAGAAAAAAGCAGTTTAAACGATCAACTGGTCTCTGAACATTGACTTAGTCTATTAATACACTGAGTCATGAGATTGGCAGATGTTAAATCTTAGATGTCAGATGTTAGCTGTTAAATCTGAGCTGTTTGATTTTAGATCTTAGATCTTAGATCTTAGTTGTTAGATTTTAGGTTTGAGGTCTAGCTTATTGAGGACGATTTCGAGAGATTCGTTTGGTCCGTTGCGATAGGTGTCGATGACTAAGTCAAAATATTTTGGATCCCAGAAGTCATGATCACCGTACAATCTTTTCCATGTTGGGATATTTTCTTCTTCTCTCTGTTTTACTAAAGCTTTTGCTTCATCAATCGTGATATTTTCACGATTGGCAACACGATCAATGCGGATTCCATAATCCGAGCAAACAACTAAAATTTTAAAAACACCTGGAATTCCTTGCGCCATAAAACCTGCAAGCCATGCTTCATAAATGATATTTTTTTCACTATTTAGTTTGGTTTTTGTCATGGCGTCCATCTCTCTTTCATGTTCGTCCGAACGGGACTGGGCGCCGATTTTATTTTCATCATTTCCGTGATTTCGATCAAATTCACGCTGGATGAAGCCAGTGTTAATATATTGCCAACCAATTGATTGTTGTAGATTTTTGGCGAGAGTTGTAGTTCCAACAGCAATTTTGCCAGAGATAGTTATTGCGTGATATTTGGGATGAGTAACCATTATTTAAATAGTTTAACAATATCATTTACAGAAATAAAAAGAGCAAGCGTTAAGAGGATCGCAATTCCAGCAAGATTGGTGTATCTTTCAAATGTTTTATTAACTCTTTTTTTTGTAATCCATTCATAGAAAACAAACATAAGTCTTCCACCATCGAGTGCGGGAAACGGAAGAATATTAATGACGGCAAGATTAAGCGATAGGAGAGCTGTTAATTCAATTAGGGCACCGAATCCCGATTTGAACGCCTGGCCGGTAAACTGCGCAATGCCAATTGGTCCTGCAACGTCAACATTGGGACTTTTGAACATGATAAGAAGTGAAAGGCTTTTGAAAAGTTCCGTTACAATGCTTTTAGTTATAAAAAAAGCATGAGTGACGCCATAAAAAGGAGCTTCATACCATGCATATTTTTTCTCAACAAAAGACGTAATTACAATTCCCAGCGGTCCTTGACCCGGCGTTGGTTTTAAGCGTGGAGTTAGT
>CAYHIW010000004.1:0-29044 GCA_964356745.1 uncultured Gammaproteobacteria bacterium
ACGTTTACTTCAATACGTTGAAAGAGTTCATAACAGAAGTAACTTAGAGGAGGTCGGAGGGTTTGCGGAAGATTTTTGGTTTAAGCCATTCTTTTTCACCTTCGTCATCTTGATCGTCTTGAATACCACCGTTTCCACCTTCTTCGAAGTCGTCATCTTCGTACTCGACGTCTTCAATGGTAGGAGAAGCTTGTTTTTCAATGATACCTATGCGTCCGGGAATGGTCATGCGTTGAGGTTTTTGCTGGGGAGTTTGAGTGTTAACTCCGGGTTTTTGAGCACCAGCTTTGAGAAGTTGTGCAACGTGTTCAAATGTTTCGGCATTTGCAGTTGGAGCAGTAAAGTTATTGGTTGCGGCAACAACACCAGTGTAAAGATTTGTTGCGATATCGCGATCAATTGCTGCTTTAAGTGCAGTAAGTACCATCAATACCAGTTCGGACGTAGAAGAGATGCTGCGGCTTACAATGTTTACGGTTCCATAGAAACTATTCGTGACATGTCGGTCAATATTGATAAGCTTCTTTCCTTTAAATTGATCCTGATTTTTAGCAAAAAGAGAGCCTAAAGCACGAGGATTAGGCGTGTCGATCGTAACGATAAAATCAACCGATCCTCCAGAATAACCAAACTTAACTTGTTCTGGGTCGAGTTTTGGGTGGTTTGCGCCAGGCGTAACAACAATATTAAATTCATCTCCCTGTATAAAGTAGTCAACACGATCTGCAGAGCCGTCAGTATAAGGAAAAGAAACGACAAGATTATCACCTGAAGTTGCGATTGATGGTTGGAATTTATCGGCTGCAACAAGGTTTGAGGATACTTTTGAACTTGAAGCTAAAGAAACGTTTTTTCCCAGCTGATTTAGTCCAAGATATAAGGCTGTAGCAGCTGCAATTGAATCTGGAGTAGCATTCTCTGGAATACAGATAACTCCGGAGTTAGCTCCTTGAATTGCCTCGACGACTTTTTGAAGGGAGAGACGGTTGGGATTCATACTACAGGATGAATTTTATCACGTCACCTACTTTGATGTCAAGTTCAGGGGAGAAGAGCATTCCTGCTTCTTGGTCTTTTTTGACCTCTTCAACTGTCTTTGCTCTTTGACGAAGAGAAATGATTTTTGTCTTACCGACTTTATTTTTGTCTCGAAATACTTCCACATTGTCGCCTATATTAGCCTTGCCTTTGGTTACTTTTATTCCAAATACTTTTTCTTTTTCAATGATAAAGACCGCGGCAATTTTTGCTTCACCCTTAGTATTCTTTTCGCTTTCTTCTTTTTCTTTCATGAGACTACTTACTTCCGTAAGTTCGTCGAGAAGTTCATAAATAATATTATAGGTTTTGATTACAACCTTTTCTTGTTTAGCGAGATCAACGACGTCACTATTTGGTTTTACATTAAATCCAATAACAATCGACTTAGTAGTTTTAGCTAAAAAGAGATCTGATTTATTAATCTCTCCTACACCAGAAAGGGCGACCTTCACATTTTTGTTTTTTTCAATACTGTTTAGTATAGCCTCAAGTGAGCCTTGAACGTCTGCCTTAAGAATGACCGAAAGCCTTTTTTCTGTCTGTGTGTTAAGCACGTCTTCAATGCTGAATTTTTTTGGAGGCGTAACGTCTACTATTGGTTTTGCTGCAATTTCTGGGTTTGTTGAAATAAGAGTTCCGACCGCTGGTAGTTCTTCAAATCCCAAAAGCTCAAACGGAGTAGAAGGTGCAACTTCTTTTGCTCGTATTCCCTGGTCATTAGTGAGAGATCTGATTTTGGTTTTTTTAGTCTCAAAATAAATAGTGTCGCCTGTGTGGAGTGTTCCGTCTTTAATTACGGCGTGTACTACTAAACCATGTTTATCTTTTTTGGTTTCAATAATATATGCTTGTGGAGCGTTGGAAAGTTCACAAGTCAAATTAAGATCAGAGGACAAGAGAAGAATCGACTCTAGAAGTTCTTTGACGCCAGCTCCGGTTTTGGCTGAGACACCCATAAATAGAGCGGTGCCTCCTTTGCTTTCCACCTGAATATTGTGTTTAAGCAGGTCATTTTTGATTTTTTCTGGTTTTGCGTCCGGTAGGTCAATTTTGTTTGCAATGATGATGTAGGGGATGTTTGCTGCTTTTATATGGGCAATTGATTCGATTGTCTGAGGCATTACCGAATCTTTGGCATCTACGATCAATAAAACAATGTCCGCGACCTCAGCTCCGCGAGCACGTAACTTGGTAAATGCTTCATGTCCGGGAGTGTCAATGAAGGTAATCTTGCTGGTATGATAATCTTTAATACCGGTATCTATTTCGTAAGCTCCGATACTCTGAGTGATTCCACCATGTTCTTTTGTTGCGACATTGCTTTTGCGAATGTAGTCGAGCAGTGTGGTTTTGCCGTGATCAACATGGCCTAAAATAGCTACAATAGGAGGTCTGTACATAATTATAATGTTGATTCTTCTTTTGTTGAGGGTTGTTCTTCTGGAGCTTTTTCAACTGGGGTTTCGGTTGGGACTGGTTCTTTTCCTGGGATTTGGACTATATCAATAGTATATCCAGTAAGTTCTGATGCAAGATTTACATTGATACCGCTTTTTCCGATGGCAAGCGGAGCTTGACTTTCTTCAACAACGACCTTTGCTTTATGTTCTTTTTCGTCGAGTTCAACTTCGTTTATCTTTGCTGGTGAAAGAGCGGAAATAAGGAAGAGTTTTTCGTCTTTATTCCACTGGATAATATCAATCTTTTCATCATCACCAAGTTCATTAGTAACTGTTTGTACTCTAATTCCTTTTTGACCAACACACGCTCCGACGGGGTCAACGCCACCTTGCGCGCTAAAAACTGCAATTTTTGCTCGTTCTCCTGGCTCACGGACAACTTTTTTAATTTCAACTGTTCCGTTTGCGATTTCTGGAACTTCTTTTTTAAAGAGTTCTGCAATTAAAGAAGGGTTTGTTCGAGATATGATAATTCTAGAATTCCCAAATTTATCTTCAGAAATTTCCTTAAGGTAAAACACAAAACTTGCATTAACAACATATTTTTCACTTCTAACTTGTTCTTCTCTAGGAAGGAGCGCTTCAACTTTGCCAATATCAACATATGCGTTGTATCCGTCATATCGGATAACGCGACCACGAACGACCGATCCCATCTGACCTTTGTAGTGAGAAATGACGGTTTTCTTTTCAACTTCGCGGATTTTTTGTAATATGACTTGTTTAGCAGTTTGCGCGGCTATTCGTCCAAAGCCGGGTGGGGTAATATCAGTTCCTTCTTTAAGTACGCGAGCCTCTCCTGTTTCACGATTAACTTTTATATTAAGCGTAAGATCTTCTTCTGATTCAATGACATTGCCTGTAGTTTCTTTTTTGTAAGCTGCGAGAATTGCACCTTCAATAGAAGTGATAACGTCTTCAATAGAAATTCCTCGTTCTGTTGCTACTTGATTTAGAGCCAGGGCAAACTCACTTTTCACAATACTCATGAACCCAATTCTAGCAGATCTTAAGCTCGAAATAAAGCGCGAGTGGTCAATCCCTCTCCATTTTCTTCGAAATGATTGTGGAATAGTCCTGTTGGAGTTATGTCGTGGGGCGGTATCGGTATTCTTGAGCGAATAGCAATTCCCTGTAGTTCATCAGGGTTATCTTTTGTCGAGTGACCAAACCACTGAATGCCATCAATGTTTGCTGCAAAATTCATTCGTTGTTCACCTGAGAATTCACGACCTATCATTGTAGGAAATATTATTCCGCTGAATGTTCCAGGATCCTTTAGATGAGAAATAACGAGTAGTCCAATCACGTGTAAACAAGGACGATCGATAGGGGATGTTTGATCGTAGGCTTTAATGGTCAACTTATCAAGTTCGAAGTCTACATTGTGGATTTTACCACTTACACGACTTTGAGAGAATACAAAAGGATGAAGCTCTTTCATGTTATCCTTGTTTTTTTTCTTTTTTCTCTTCTTTCTTTTCTTCCTGGGCTTTTTCTTTTGGCGTTTCTTTGCTTTCTTCAACAGGTTGTTCTCCTTCTTCAACTTTTTCGGTCAAGACTTCTGGGGCTTCTTGAGTTGTTTCTGGAGTTACGCTTTCTTCCTTGTGAGCAGTAACTAAGATAAGAATCTTCTCTGGGTCATCTTTAAACACGTACTTTGGAGATTGAGTAAGATCTTTAATTTTAATCTCTGCACCAATTTCAGTAAGTTTCGAAACGTCAACTTCAATATCGTGTGGAATATCATCTGGAAGAGCTTCGACTATAACATGATCGGTCTGCGTGAGAAGAACTCCGTTCTTTTCGTGAACGGCAGGAGCTTCGTTTACAATACGTATTGGAACAGTGGTCTCGAGTTTTTTCAAAAGATCGATCTTTCTAAAATCAACGTGAATAACGTGATTGTTGATTGGGTGGTGTTGAACTTGTCGAATAAGTACAGGAATCTCTTGTTTTTCAACGTCTACGTAAACAACACCAGTCTCACCAGCTGCCTTGTGGATTTTATTAAATTCTTTACCCTCAATCGAGATAGAGAGAGATTTAAAATCAGGGCCAAAAATATTTGAGGGAATTTTACCCCCGTGTCGTAATTTTCTTAGTTGTTTTCCAAACGTAGTTCTTTTCTCAGCAATAAGATGAAGTTTTTGATCGGATTTTACTGTTTTAGTCTTAGTCATAGTTATTGTTTTTGTAATTCGACAATGAAAATTTTATCGGTCGATAGTAATGTATTATAGAAAATTCGGTTCTCTTTTACAAGCGGGTTAAAATTCTGGTTGATAAACTTGATGTTCGAATCTGCAATTAACTCAAAAGTTACGCCGGCATTTTCGGATCCGATTTGTTTTTGGAGAATGAGCTGATAGACGTTTTTGCCTTTTTTCAAAGGTTGTGTAAAGTGATAGGAGAGCGTGACCTCGCTTGTATGTTGACTCTTAAGCATTACCGGAAACACGACAGTTTGATGTTCTCCCGTTTCCGACACTACTTCATCAATTAAGACACCATCTTTAATTACCTGATCAAGTTCGACATTATTAGGCAGAAGGATACTTAAGAATATGGTGCCACTTTTCTCCATCGGGTTTAATTTAAGCTGTATGGTAGAGTTGACGACATCTTCAGCGTCAACATTTACTTTGTACGCAATATTTCTTTGAACGGCAATGGTATCAGTTTGATTTTGAGGAGAGACAATGGCGGGGTATGCAAAGTCTGCTATGCAATTTTGAGACTCCAAAAAACATCCATAACCAATAATATTTCCTGACCAGTAGAGAGAGTCTAATTGTTTTTGTTCTTGGATATTTTCAGACAGAATTGCGATGGCTCTGCTGTCAAAGGCACTTTTCAGGTGAGTAAGCAGGCGAGAAGGACTTGTGTTTGGTAATTGTGAAACCAATTGGTTGAGAATTTTTTGAATAAAAATACTACCTTTTTTACTTTTTTGTTTTTCAAAAAGATTGCGTGCATTAACCACTCCTTCCTCAGAAAAGTACATACCGTCAGTGGCCTTAAGTAATTCAGACAGTCCCTTATAGGTAACGAGAACCACTCCTTGATAGTTAGAAGCATATTGGCTATTTTGCATAAGCGTCTTTAATCGACTGTAATTTTTAGTGAGGTCTTGCGAGGTAAGGGCGTGTGAAGGAAGAATGTAAGGATCCGAAACGAAAGGTTGAGAGCTTTCAGTTGGTTCAATTCTTGTCGTTATGGTCGGTGTAATTTTGGAAACGTTGACAAGTTCTATTTTTCGAATTGCGAAGTCTTTTATAGTGATCGATCCAATTGCGTCTACTATTCCTCCACCCGGCCACAGTCGATTATTATCAACCATAATTAGCATGTATTTTTTTTCAGAAGTACCACTGAGTACTTCTTGGATTGAGGAGACAATAGAAGGGATTTTTTCACTGATTTCAAGTGCGGTATTAAGATTGCTTTTGATGGTTCTGGTTTCTTCGGTAAACGTTGGCAGTTTTTGAATAAGAACCTGGGCGCCTATTCTGAATTGTTTTACGTCGGAGTTTATTTTGTCAAATCGAGTCATCAATTCTTGTTTTTCCGCCTCTGTTTTTTGCTGTTTTGAGATAAGCGTAAGTATTTGTTTTGCATTCTCTTCAATAGTAATAGAAGACTCAAGCGTGTTGGCAAGTTTATTGTTGAGATCTGAAAGTGAATCGGTGAGAAAACCAAAAGGAAAGAGAAGATAAATAGGACGGATGGGATGGTAAAGCGTAGTTGCTGTTCTGGAGAGGATGTTTCCAATCTCTAATTCTGTTTTTCCCAATGAAGAATACCCCTGATAATAGGCAATAAATCCTCCCAAATAGAGAATGTTAATAAGTGCAAAAAAACTAATAATAGTACTGAGAGTCGTATAAACAATTCTTTTTTTGGTAAAAAATGAAGCTTTATTATCGTTTTGTTGGTGAGTATTATTGCGGCTTGAGGCGTGAGTGTGACGCGTACGAAGATGAAGATGTGCTTCAGAGCTTTTACTTAAGGCAAACCAGATAATCCTATCAATATCGTCTTTGGTGCATTCGTCTTTATCCAGACTCACTGTCTTAATTGAAGGAAGCTTGGCGTAATTTTTCAAATGCCTTTTAACCGCATTTTTACTATTGGTAAACAGAAAGATACAGTGTGGATGTTTTTTTTCCTCAAAGGTTTTTTGAGGAATTTCCTTGTTAACAATAAATACGATGTCAAATCGGGAGAGAGAGTTGGGTAGTTCAGAAGACACGTACACAGTTGCATTTGTTTCTTCGAGAGTTGAAGTCAGTAGTTCTCTTAGTTGGGTTTTTTTTGACTCTACAATGAGAACGTGTTGCTTCTTTTCGAGAGTCTCGGTTATTAACCTCATCTAAATATTGTATAATGTTGCGGTGAAAAAGAAGGAGGTTCTTGTTGGTGGATGCTTTGATGTTCTTCATTACGGACATGTTATTTTTTTGACAAACGCAAAAAAAGAAGGTGACGTTCTAACCGTATTACTAGAATCTGACGAGGCAATTATTAAGCGTAAAAAAAGAAAACCAATTCATGATCAAAAGCAAAGAGCGTTTATTCTTTCATCACTTCGGGTGGTGGATCGAGTAGTTTCTTTATCTAAAACGTTATCTCATAATGAATATGACGATATGGTTAAGAAGATAAAACCTGACGTGATCGCAATCACCAATGGTGATCCATACACGATTCACAAACAAAAACAAGCAGATATGATTGGGGCAAAATTAGTAACCGTTACAGACCGTCTTATTTTTTCAAGTACTCGTTTAATACAAAATGGCACTTTTTCTCGCAATTAAACTACCGGAAGAAAAGGCAGAAGAATTATCTCTTCAACTGTCTGATCTTAAAAAAACATATCCTGATTTTCGTTGGGTAGCTCCTTCTGATTATCATATCACCGTCCAGTTTATCGGAGAAATATCAGACGTGGATCGGCTCAAGAATAAAATCGAAAAAGCTATTTTTGAGATTCCATCGTTTTATTTGTTTGCTCAGGAGGCAGATCTGTTTTTCAGACAAACGCTCGTGATGTATGTTGGAGTTCATAGGAACAGAATGCTGCGAAATCTTATGGACGTAGTGCGCGAGGAGTTGCATCTTAAAGAGAAAAAAGGGAAGGAGTTTATGCCTCATTTGACGTTTGCGCGGTATCGAATACCATCAAAACAACAATATCTACTTATAAAGAAAAAAGTCCAAAGACTCAAAGTAGAGTTAGGGTTTCTAGTAACTCAAATAACGCTGTTTGACAGCGTTATTGAGAATAACAAATCTCAGTACAAAATAGTTGCAGAATTTCCGCTCGTAAGCGAATAATTATGCTGATCCGATTCTGTACATTCCTGTGCCACATGTTGGACATTTAGCTTTCATTGCTGGTTTTCCATTTTTCATTGTGACTTTTTCAGGGTTTGAGACTTCCTTTTTTGCTCGACATTTTACACAGTACATTGATGCCATAATTCAATTCACCTCCTTTTTAGATTCAAAATTTGAAATAATTATAAATCCTACCAAAATACAAAGCGATTTCAAGCGCAAGAATAGAAAGAGTGATTATTATTGTCTTGCGAAAATCAGCTAGGAAAATTGGTGAAATAGTACTTTGGACTGTTGGGCGAAGGTTTACTTGTTTGGTATTTTCTCGTTTTCGTAGGCTTGATTCTATTTTCTGCTGACGTGTTCTCTTGGGCATAATTCCATAACTTTTAACATATTGACAGAAATTTGTAAAGTGTTCTACAATGTAGATCAATGTTTGTACAAATTAGTTTTGTCATTTTTTTTGTATGGTTAGCTATTGTTTCGTTTATTCTCTATCAGACGCGAAAACATTATTTTGATTTAACACATCGAACGGGAAGCGGGAGAATTGACGAGATACTTAATCGCATACTTGGTCAATCTAACGATGCGCAGCAACGAATACAAAATATTGAGAGCGTTGTTCAAAAAATAGAACAAGAGGCTAAGTTGCATTTCCAAAAGATTGGTATTGTGCACTTTAATCCGTTTGGGAGAACAAACAGTACTGATCAAAGCTTTGTTCTTGCGTTGTTAGATCATGATCGCTCTGGCGTTGTCATTAATTTCATCTATACACGCGAGGGGGTAAGAGTATATACTAAGATAGTAAAGAGCGGAAAGGGTAAAGAATACCAGCTTACAGACGAAGAGAAAAAAGCTATAGAGTCAAGTACGCAATTATAAATTCTTAAAGGAGAAAGGGAGAATCTATGTTTTCAAAGAGACTGCTTTTGTTTGTTGGAGTGCCACTTTTTGTTATTTCTGTAGTTGGTTCTTATTTCTTCTTTTCGAGTAAAAATGCCGGAAAAGCAGCCCGAAAAGCAAAATATCAGGCAGCTGTTTCTTCGGGTCAGCTGGAAGTCATTGATGAAGGGCCTAAGACCGCAGAATGTCCTTTAAATGGAAAGATGTATACGCAAGCACAGAAGGAGATTTGGGAGTCAAGAAGACCTCTGGGAGTTGCGATCGAAAACCACTTAGATGCGCGACCTCAATCTGGGTTATCCGCAGCAGACGTAATTTATGAAGCAGTTGCAGAGGGTGGTATAACGCGATTTCTTGCGATGTATTACTGTCGTGACGCAAAAGTTATCGGGCCGGTTAGATCAGCGCGTATTTATTTTGTGCAGTTACTACAGGGATATGGAGATAAGCCATTGTATGGTCATGTTGGTGGCGCAAACACTCCAGGTCCGGCAAACGCCCTTGGTGAAATTCGAGACTTAGGGTGGGAAAACTACAACGATATGAATCAGTTTGGCGTTCCATTCCCCTTTTACTATCGTGATTATGAACGATTACCAAATCGTGTAACCGAGCATACGATGTATTCTTCAACGTTCAAATTGTGGGATTATGCAGATAAACAACGCGAATTAACAAATATAGACGAGAAGAAAGTTTCGTGGACAAAAGGATTTAAACCGTGGAAATTTAAAGACGACGCAGGACTTGCTGAACGAGGAACGGTAAATACTATTAAATTTGGATTCTGGGAGAAATTTGATGCTGGCAACTACAATGTTACTTGGAAATATAATAAAGAAGCCAATGCGTATGTGCGCGCAAATGGTAACACCCCTCACATTGATAAGAATTCAAGCAAAGCACTCGTTACTAAAAATGTTGTGGTAGTTTTTGTAGATGAGTCTCCGGCAAACGACGGGTATGAGGGAGGTCATCTTTTGTATGATGTTGTAGGGCAAGGCGATGGAGTTGTATTCCAGAACGGTAAAGCCGCAAAAATAAAATGGAAGAAGGGAAGCGAAAAACAACAAATGGTCTTTACCGACTCTTCGGGAAGAGAGGTTTCCCTAGTGAGAGGACAAGTATTTGTTGAAGTTCTTCCCACGGGGAATAATGTAGCATACTAATGTTGCGTCACATCATTCCATCTAGAACAAGAGTGAAGATTTTTGAGCTTTTTTATCATCATCCGCACGACCAGTACTATTTGCGCAAAATAGTAAGAGATATTAATGAAGAGGTGAATGCTGTGAAGCGAGAATTAGATATTCTTGAGAAAGAAAAGATTCTTTTAAAAGAAAGAAGGCTTAATAAAGTTTTCTATACTCTTAATAAACAATACATACTGTACGATGAATTCTTAAGAATATTTTCTAAAACAGACGAATTACCAAAAACACTTCTTAGCAATCTTCCCAAACTCGGCAAGGTTAAATTTATCGTAATGTCTTCCAAGTTTGCCAAAAAACAACCCATTAAAGATGATGACGTGTACTTTCTTTTTGTCGGAACAATCGTTGTGCCGGAAGTTGCGAGTATCATTGGCACAATCGAAAAACAACTTGATATTGTGATTAATTTCACTGTTATGAGCGAAGATGAGTTCGTATTTAGAAAGAAAAATAACGATCCTTTTTTGTGGAAATTTTTAAGACAGCCTAAAATAATGCTAGTTGGCCAAGAAGAAGATTTGCAGAAATGAAGATATTGAGGTTTATCCCATTGTTGATTTGTGCAATCTTAATTATTTGGATCGATTTACCGCGTAACTCGCTCTCAATACACTCTTCGATATTTGGTATGAGAATTGATAAGGATTTTATTACTCATTATGGATTAGATCTTAAGGGAGGGAGTCATTTTGTTTTTGAAGCAGATACTTCAAAAATTCCAGAAGCAGATCTCAAAGACGCACTTGAATCATCAAGAGATATTGTAGAAAAGAGGGTCAATCTTTTTGGTGTTTCTGAACCATCCGTTCAGACAGTCAAATCTGGCAACAAGCACAGAATTAATGTTGATTTACCCGGTATCACCGACTCAGAAGATGCGGTTAGATTGATTGGTAAAACTGCCCAGTTGAATTTTCACGAGACGATAGTAACAGACGCAAAAGACTCAACAATTTCTGGACAGACAATGACATTTAATTCTAAGCCATCACTCTTGGGCAAAGATGTTAAAAGAGCAACGGTGACCTTTGATCAACAAAATGGCAAGCCACAAGTTGCTCTTGAATTCAGCAGCAAAGGTAAGGAATTATTTGCCGAAATTACTAAGCGAAATGTCGGTAAACCCGTGGGAATCATGCTTGATAATAGCATTCTGTCTGCACCGACGGTACAACAGCCAATTCTCGATGGTAATGCAGTAATTACCGGTCAGTATTCGTTAGATGAAGCAAAAAAACTGGCAATTTCAATTAACTCGGGAGCACTTCCAGTTACTATTAAACTTGTTGAGCAGAGAAGTATTGGTCCAACCTTAGGAGTAGAGGAGATACAAAAGAGTGTTTTTGCTGGAGTAGTTGGTTTGCTTGCTGTCATGTTTTTTATGATTGTATATTACGGTCAGTATGGGATTGTGGCTTGTATTGGACTTATTATTTATGGCCTTTTATCACTGGCATTATTTAGAGCAATTCCGGTGGTTTTGACTCTTCCCGGTATTGCTGGTTTCATTCTTTCAATTGGTATGGCAGTTGACTCAAACATTCTTATATTTGAACGCATTAAAGAAGAGACGAGAAACGGTCAAGATCTTGAGACTGCAATACGTCTTGGTTTTGGACGGGCAATTGACGCGATTAAGGACGCAAATTTTACAACATTACTTGTTGCTTTCATTTTATTCAATCCCCTTAACTGGGAGTGGTTGCCACAGTTTGGATTAGTGAGAGGATTTGCGTTGACCTTGGCAATAGGAGTTGGCATGAGCCTATTCACCGGTGTGTTTATAACAAAAAGACTTATAAATATTATTATCAAATCTAAATGATTAACTTTCTTAAATTTAAATGGCTTTACTTTGCGATTTCGAGCATTGTAATTTTGAGCGGGATTTTTTCGATTGGAATTTGGGGGTATCGGTATTCTGTTGATTTTGCCGGAGGGACAACGATTGAGTATCGTTTGAGCAAAACGATAAATACAAGCCGGCTCATTCGAAATTTGAGTACTCAAAAAATATCTATCACTGACGCACGTCAGAATGGCAATGTATTGAGAATAAGATCAGACGCTCTTGATCAACAAAAGGAAGGAATAGTTAAAAAACTGATTTTGCAAGAAGATCCAAAAGCAAATCTCAGTCAACTCACTACTGTCGGACCAACCATTGGAAAAGAACTTTTCAATAAAACGATCATTGCTGCAATTGTTGCGATAGTTGGGATTCTCATATATGTCAGTATTGCTTTTAAAGGGCTTAATTTTGCATTTGCTGCGGTATTAGCAATGGCTCATGACTTTCTCGTTGTTATTGGTTCATATTCTCTCATGTCTCATTTTTTGAGAGCTGAAGTTGACGCACTGTTCATCACGGCATTATTGACAACTATGTCATTTTCTGTTCATGACACTATTATTATTTTTGACAAGATTCGAGAATATCGCAAGACTGAAAAGAAAGGGAATGTAGAGTCGTATGCAAACAGGGCTCTCACAGAAACCATTATTCGATCAATCAACAATTCGATGACTATTATTTTTGTACTTCTTGCATTATCACTTCTTGGTGGATCTACGATTCGATTCTTTGTAATAACATTACTTATAGGAACAATTACCGGAACATATTCTTCTCCCTTTGTCGCAACACCGATCTGGGTCTTTCTAGAGCAAAAAGCAAATCGCAAATAGCAAAAAAACAATATGAGCATGAAGATTGTTAAGTTTCCGGTGGGGGAGTTGCAGGCGAATTGTTATCTTCTAATTAAAGATAAAGAGTGTTTAATTATTGATCCGGGGGATTCTGCTGATTTCCTGCTTGAAGAAATCTCTCGTAAGAATCTTACGGTTGTAGCAATGCTTGCGACTCATGGTCACTTTGATCATGTGATGGCGGCAGGTGAGATTCAAGCTGCGTTGGATGTACCATTTTACATTTCAGACAAAGACTCGTTTTTACTCAAAAGAGTAGGTGAAACAGCGAAATACTTCCTTGGCTATACTCCCGAAATTCTTCCATTAAAAGACACGACAAATCTCAGACAAGGAAAGTTACAAGTTTCAAGTTTTGAGTTACAAGTACAGTCTACTCCAGGTCACACTCCAGGAAGTACATGTTTTTATTTCCCTGAAGATGGAATAATTTTCACCGGAGACACTCTTTTTAAAGATGGAATCGGCCGCTACGACTTTTCTTACAGTAGTAAAAAAGATTTATTTGGATCGATAAAACAAATTTTAGAGACAATTCCAGAAGAAGTTGTTATGTATTCTGGTCACGGAGACGAGGTAATACTTCAAGAAGTGAAGACTTCTCATTCTTCACTTTTCCATTAATCACTTCATCAAATAAAGCGTTAAGAATTTTTCCCACTTCTGGTCCTGGTTTGAGATCGAGTGTTTTCATAACGTCGGTACCATCAATTTTAAGATCGGTTACTGAAAATGGTTGTTTTTGAACTTCTTCAAGACGTTTCTTAAATAGATCAAGTCGCCATGACGTAGGCGTTGATCCCGAGCCCACTCTGTCTCCGGTTCGAAGATCAAGAATATCTTGTAAATACTCTTTTCCTACTTGTCGAATAAATCTGCGAACCGCCTTATCAGTCTGAATTTCAGAAACAGTGAACTGATGACTCCGAACTAAGGTGATTAATTTATGAGAATCTTTATTAGATAATTTAAATCGTTTTGCAATTTCTCCAACTTGTTTTTCTCCAACAACTTCGTGATTATAAAACGTAATTATCTTTGTTTCTTCATCTTTGCGGTATGTTTCTGCCTTGCCAATATCGTGAAGAAGTGTGGCAAAACGAGTGATCACATCTTTTGAAGGACAATGTTTGAGAGACATGACGAGATGAGTCCCAACGTCATAGATATGGTGACGCTTTGGACTCACTTGTTGGACTTCAAAACAAACGTCAACCTCTGGAAGAATATATTTAAGAAGCGTTGTTTCTTTTAGGAGCAAAATTCCATCAGCTGCGTTGTCTGACATGATAATGCGAAATAGCTCATCTCGAATTCTCTCCCATGAGACATGAGTAATAAGGTGTGCGTTTTGCTTTACTGCCTCATGAGTTTTCTGATCAATTACGAATCCGAGTTCCGTACATAGTCGTACCGCCCTCATAAGCCGGAGCGCATCTTCTTGAAATCTGACCTGTGGATCGCCTACCGCAATAACTAGTTTTTGTTTAATATGTTCTTGACCCTGAAAGGGATCAGTAAGTTTTTTACCGTCACAGGCGATGGCATTGATTGTAAAATCGCGTCGAGCAAGATCTTCTTCAATTGTTTTTGCCCATTCAACATTTTCTGGTCGTCGTTTGTCTGAGTAATCTGATTCTTTGCGAAACGTGGTTACTTCAAAAACAACATTCTGATCGTTAAACTTTTTAGGTATTCCAACAGTTCCGAACTGGTTATTATAAAATCCATCAGGAAAGAGCTTGAGAATTTCTTCGGGTTTGGCACTGGTTGTAAAGTCCCAGTTTAGTGTGGTTTTGCCAATAAGAAGATCTCGAACCGCACCTCCAACAACATAGATCTGATAGTTGCTTTTCGCAAAAACATCCATGAAGGTCACAATTTCTTCGGGAAGACTTACCATGAAGACAATTATAACGCACATAAATTCTTTATGCCCAAAAGTTTGACTTCAGAAGTCAAACTGAGGCTGATTTAGGGGGTTTTTGCGATTTTTTTCAAAATATCCAAATTTCTTTTATCGGGGCCGTTGCCGTCAAATCCTGGGGTCTCAATTATCATGGAGATATTTTTTGTTTTGGGATGATGGAGAATATTCTTAAAAACGTCAATTCCTACATTTCCCTGACCAATATTCTCATGTCTGTCCCTATTTGAGCCAAGAGAATCTCGGCTGTCGTTCATGTGCCATACTTCAAGTCGATCTATCCCAATCTTCTTATCAAACACCTCAAGAAAATCTTTAAACGATTGTTTTCCCGTCAAGTCATATCCACCAGCATGGAGATGACAAGTATCTAAGCAAACGCGGACACGTTTATCTTTTAAGTCATTAACTATTTCACCGATCTCTTCAAGATGTAATCCAATTTTTTTATTTCCTGCATTCTCAATAATGAACAGAGTTTCTTTTGGACTGTTGACCAGAATTTTTTCGATATGGTTAAGAAGAGTTTTATATTTTTCTTCTTTTGTCGTGTGGTCGATATAAGAACCAAGATGAATAATGCTCCCCCTGACGTTCATTTTGGCAGCGACTTTTAGTTCGTGTGCTAGATTTTGTACTGACAATTGCCCGATTCTTCCAGGAGCTGCAAGATTGACTAAGTATGAAGAATGAAAGTAGACGGGATCTATTTTTAATTGCTTTTTTGTTTTAGTAAATAATTCAACTTGTTCATCGGTTGCTTTGACAAAGTTCCATCCGCGAGGTGAAGCAGAGAAGATTTGTAAGCAGTTACCTCCAATAGCCTTAATTCGATCAAGAGCCTTTTCGTGTCCACCCGCAATCGACATGTGTGCTCCAAACGTGTGCATAGTTTGGAAATTATAACGCAATTTCTCTTGACAGGGGTTAGCAGATATGGTAATCTATTGCTAATCTCTATGGATGATCTTACAGACAGACAAACAGACATTCTAAAAGCTCTTATCAAAGAGTACACCGATAATGGTGAAGCGATAGGATCTGAAGTGCTTGAAAAAAAGTATAAATTGGGCGTATCTCCTGCAACCATTCGTAATGAAATGGTTGAGCTAGCCAATAAAGGATACTTAAAAAAAGAATATTTTTCTGCTGGTCGTGTTCCTTCTGCAAAAGGCTTCCGCTTTTACATAAAACATCTTATGAAAGAGAAACAACTTTCGACAGGAGATGAAGTGGCGTACAAAAATGGTATCTGGGATGAGAGAAAAGACGTGCAGAGACTTATTGCTCATGCGACAAAAGTATTAGCGCAACGTACAGGTCTTATAGCGCTTGCCGTAACAGACTCAGGTGATCTTTATTATGCTGGTGTTGGCAATCTTCTTTCTTCACATGAGTTTCTTAATCTAGAGCTTTCACAGATTTTACTGTCAAAACTGGATGAGCTAAATTACTGGGGAAATATTGAGCAAAAGTTAAGCGCAATGGAAGGAAGTATTATTTTTATGCTTGGTGAAGACGACTTTAATGATCCACGATTTGAAGCGTGTGGAAGTATTTTCGGTGAATTTGAAGGTGATAAAATTCGAGGAATGATTGGGGTTGTAGGGCCAAAAAGAATGTACTACGATACTCTTACTCCTCAGATTAAGTATTTTTCCAATCTTATTAAAGAGATCATGCAGGAGCAGAAAATCTAATGAGCATTTTGTATTAAAATAAATTAAACAATGGACCAAAAAAAGAAAAAAGACAACAAGGTAGAATCGGAAGATTTTAAGACGAAATATTTAAGAGCACTTGCTGATTATCATAATTTTGAGAAGCGAGTTCAAGACGAAAGAACGGAACTGATTAAGTACGCAACCAAAGGTCTTGTGTTAAGACTTCTGACATTTTTAGATAATCTAAACCAAGCAGAAGTTTTTATAAAAGATGAAGGATTAGCGTTAATTAAAAAACAGTTTGAACAATTGTTAGAAAATGAAGGTCTTAAGGAAATAGATATTTTAAACAAAGAATACAACCCACACGTTGCTGAAGCAGTCGATACAAAAGAAGGGGAAGAAGACGATCGGGTAATAGAGATATTACAAAAAGGGTACGAGTTTAACGGTAAGATAGTTCGTCCAGCAAAGGTTATTGTAAGTAAAAAAATTAAAAGTTAATTTTTAAAACTATGTCAAAAATTCTCGGTATAGATCTCGGTACAACAAATTCTTGTATGGCTGTTATGGAGGGTGGAAAGCCAAAAGTAATCCACTCGCAAGAAGGAAAGAACACGATTCCTTCAGTTGTTGATCCTGTTAAAAGAGTTGTAGGCGATGTTGCTAAACGTCAAATTATTATTAATCCTGAAAAAACAATTTCTTCGGTAAAGAGACTTATGGGTCATAAATTTGATGACGAATCCGTGCAGAAAGATCTGAAGTATCTTTCATACAAAGTCAAAAAAGGACGAGACGGAGTTGCGGTCATTGAAGTTGATGGAAAAACATACACGCCACAAGAGATATCGGCATTAATTCTACAAAAGATAAAAGCAGATGCTGAGGGTTACCTAGGAGAAAAAGTTGAAAAGGCTGTTATTACGGTTCCCGCTTATTTTGACGACGCTCAAAGACAGGCAACTAAACAAGCGGGAGAGATAGCAGGGCTCGAAGTAGTTCGTATTATTAACGAACCAACCGCAGCTGCTCTTGCATACGGACTTGATAAGAAGCACGCTCACACAATTGCTGTGTATGACTTGGGTGGAGGAACATTTGATATTACGGTGCTCGAACTGGGTGAAGGAGTTTTCGAAGTAAAGGCATCGAATGGTAATTCACATCTTGGTGGTGATGATTTTGATCAAGAAGTGATGCAGTACCTTGTCTCGGAGTTTAAAAAAGATTCAGGAATTGATCTTTCCAAAGACAAGCAGGCTCTTCAACGACTTAAAGATGCTGCCGAAAAAGCTAAGATAGAGCTTTCGACTTCGCAAGAAGCAGAGATCAATCTACCATTTATTACCGTTAAAGATAATCAACCGCAGCATTTTGTAACCAAGCTCACACGAGCTAAGTTAGAATCGCTCGTTGAGAAGTTAATCGATCAGACTTTTGAACCTGTTAAAAAATGTTTGAGCGATTCAAAGCTAGGCAAGGACAAAATTAGCGAGATTGTTTTGGTAGGTGGTATGACTCGTATGCCTAGAATCATAGAGAGAGTCAAAGAGTACTTTGGTAAAGAGCCAAATCGATCGGTTAACCCAGATGAAGTTGTTGCAATCGGTGCAGCAATACAAGGAGGAGTACTTACCGGAGAGACAAAAGATGTTGTCTTGCTCGATGTAACTCCTTTAACTCTGGGTGTTGAAACGCTCGGAAGTGTAACGACTCCACTCATTCAACGAAATACCACGATTCCAACATCAAAGTCTGAGGTATTTTCAACCGCTGGAGATAATCAAACTCAGGTTGAAATTCATATTCTGCAGGGAGAACGACCTCTTGCCAAAGACAATAAATCATTGGGAAGATTTCATCTTGAAGGAATACCGCCTGCACCTCGAGGCGTACCTCAAGTTGAGGTGACTTTTGATATTGACGCAAGTGGAATCTTAACGGTGAGCGCAAAAGATAAGGCAACAGGTAAGTCACAAAGCATAAAAATTACAGGATCTACCGGGTTAACGAAAGACGAGATTGAGAAGATGAAAGAAGAGGCAGAAAAGCACGCAGAAGAGGATAAGCTTGAAAAAGAAAAGATAGAAGCTCGTAACAAGGCGGAAAATCTGATCTATGTTGCAGAAAAGTCTTTGAAAGATGCCGGTGATAAGGCCGCAAAAGATCTCAAAGAAGAGATTGAAGGTAAGGTTAAAGACCTCAAAGAATCTCTTGAGAAAGATGCGAAAGAGATTGAGGAAAAAACATCTGCCCTATCTGATTCTTTGCAGAAATTAGGACCAGCGATGTCACAAGAAGAGCAAAATGCAAATAGCAAAGAGCAAAATGAGGAGGGTAAGAATGAGGAGGGCAAGGGTGAAGATGTCAAAGATGAGCCTAAGAAAGATGTTGAAGAAGGCGAAGTAGTAAACTAAGGTATGAACTACTACGATGTTTTGGGCGTTTCAAAGAGCGCGACTGAGGCTGAAATTAAAGCGGCGTATCGGAAGCAAGCTCTTAAATGGCATCCTGATCGGAACAAAACAAAAGAGGCAACCGAAAAATTCAAACAAGTAACAAAGGCGTACGAAGTATTATCTGATTCCAAGAAAAAGCAGGCGTATGACCAATACGGTCATGAAACTTTTGAAAAAAGCGGCGGAGGAGGAGCTCCAGGACAGAATTATTCGTATCAACAAGGTCCCTTTTCCTATTCATATTCTTCATCTGGTGGGTCGCCGTTTGAAGGCGCTGATTTTGGAGGATTTTCTGACCCGTTTGAAATATTCGAACAGTTTTTTGGGGGAAGTAGAAGGCCTCAGAAACCTGCTTATAGACTATCTCTCTCTTTTAACGAAGCGATCAAAGGAGTAGAAAAAGAAGTTCAGATGGAAGGAAAAAGAAAGAAGGTTAAGATACCTGCAGGTGTAGACACGGGTAATAGGATTAGATTCAATGAATTTGACATTGTTGTTGAAGTAAGGCCAGATGCACAATTTAAGAGAGAAGGGCAAGATGTCTATTACGAAAAAGAAATATCGTATACTACAGCAGTTCTTGGGGGAGTCGTGGAAGTCCCAACAATTACAAATAAATTAAAACTTAAAATTAGACCAGGTACTCTGTCCGGAACAGTGATGAGATTACGAGGTGAGGGAATTCCACATCCCAACAGTTCGCGAAGAGGCGATGAATATATTATTTTTAAAATTAAAGTTCCTCAGAAAGTTAACTCAAAAACAAAAACATTACTTGAAGATCTTGAAAAAAATATATGATAACTGACGCAGGTAATATAAAAAAAGGAGATTTTATTCGACATCAAGATGAGATTTGGCAGGTTCAGAAAACGGAGTTCAATTATCAAGGAAGGGGAATGGCAAATTCACGAATTAAGATAAAGAGTGTGAGGTCGGGTAAAAATATCGATCTTACCGTTAAATCAAACGCATCGATTGATGTTGCAGATGTTGAGACAATAGAAATGCAGTTTCTTTATAAAGACGCAGAGAATCTCTATTTTATGCATCCGAGAACATTTCAACAATACTCAGTTTCATTACAATTTACCGGAGATTTTCATCGATTCTTAAAGGATGGGGATAAGTATTACGTCCTTCTTTACAACGATTTAGCCCTTTCGGTAAGACCTCCAGGAAGCGTGCGACTCAAAGTGATTCAGACGGAAGACGCAGTTCGCGGAGACACCGTTTCTGGGGCCAAAAAGAAAGCGATTGTTGAGTCGGGAGTTACCATTATGGTTCCGCTGTTCGTTAAAGTTGGAGACATGCTTGCGATAAATCCTGAAACTGGAGCGTATGTCGAGCGAGTCAAATCGTAGAACTTGTAACTTGTAACGTGTAACTCAAGAGTTTTGTTTGAATTGAGTTATAAGCTACAAGCTTTGAGATACACGAACTATGTTGACTGTTGGAGAAATTTTAAAAAAAGAACGAGAAAGGAAAGGACTCACTCTTGACCAAGTAGAGAAGAAGTTAAAGGTAAGGAAAAAATATCTTACAGCACTCGAAAACAACAAGTGGGATCAATTTTCTTCAAAAGTGTATGTTAATGGACTTCTTAGAAGTTATGCAGCTTTACTGGGGATATCGTCAGACAAACTCCTGGCTTTCTTTCGACGTGAATATGAAAAGCTCGAAGATGTTCATTTTAAAAAAAAGATTGCAAACAATCTTTTAACTCCTGTTAGAAAAAAATATATAACTGTTGGGATATTGATCTTATTTATTATTTTCTTTGGATATTTTGGGTTACAACTTAATAGATATCTATCACCCCCAAAGGTTCAAATAATTGAACCAGTGAGAATGTCATTCAAACGAATTGATAGAGTGAAGATTAGCGGTAAGACAGAAAAGGAGGCGGTCATTACTCAGTTTGGAAACAGAATCTATCAGGACAAGGAAGGTGTTTTTAGTTTTGATTTTCCTCTTCACAAAGGTAAAAATCCATTCATTCTTGAAGTGGTTGGAGCCAATGGAAAGAAAACTACCGTTACACGAGAATTTTTCTTAGCTCCTTAATGTTTTTCATCGACTTAGAGGAATAGTTTCTGGTAAAGGATAGTCTTTTTGCTTCTTTGATAATTTTGTCTTCAAATAGTACTGAACGTACTTCACCAAGTAGTCCAACTTCTCCGGTAAAAACAGTCTTTTTTGGAATAGGAATATTACGTACGGATGATATAAGCGATGCAACAACTCCAAGATCGGCACCAGTAGATTTAATCTGAACACCACCAACGACATTTACATAAATATCATAGGTATCAAGCGTAATGCCGAGATGTTTACGAATGACCGCAAGCAATAGTTGGACTTTATTATAGTCAACACCTTTAACGACTCGACGAGGTACTGATAAGATCGTTGGAACTGCAAGTGTTTGAATTTCAAAAAAGAGTGCGCGTTTACCTTCTGCAACTCCAACGATAGACTTCCCGACCACGCTTTCAGTTTCGTCCTCAAGAAATGCAAGAGGGTTAGTGACTTCTGATAAGCCCGTTTCTTTCATCTCAAAAATGCCGATTTCATCTGTTGAGCCAAAACGATTTTTTGAAGCTCTCAATACTCTGTGATAAGAAACGCGTTCTCCTTCAAACGAAAGGACACAGTCGACAACGTGTTCGAGTGTTTTTGGTCCTGCGACATCACCCTCTTTTGTTACATGTCCAACAAGAATGACGGCAATTTTATTTCGTTTGGCGTATGTAGTAAGCATGTTGGTTGTTTCCTTGAGTTGAGATACGCTTCCTGCGGGGGATGCAATTGATTTGGTATAGATTGTTTGTACAGAGTCGATAACAAGAACGTCTGTGTTTTCTTTGTAAGACTCGAGCCCCGAAATGATGCTCTCAATCTGTAAGCTGTCAGAAAATGAAAAATCCTTAAGTGGTATCTTAAGTCGTTCAGCACGATCTTTTACTTGTTCTGCTGCTTCTTCACCCGAGATATAAATCGTTTTTAACTTTGCTAACGATTGGAGAAGAAGGGTGGATTTACCAATTCCTGGTTCACCAGTGAGGAGGATGACTTCTCCGGGAACAATGCCGCCACCCAACACTCGATCAAATTCCGAGATACCAGTTGGTTTATATTTTCTTTCAAGTGGTTTTATTTTAGAAAGTGGCGTGAGACTAAAAGGTTCTGATGAGAAAGATTGTTCGCGTTCTTCTTTTTGTTGAATAAACGTATTCCATTCACCACATGACGGACACTTACCCATCCATGAAGCCGATCCATAATTACATTGCGAACAAATAAACATATTACATCTTGTCTACGGTCTCAATCCCTAAGAGGTACAGGCCTTGTTTTAATATTTTTCCGACCGATTCGGTGAGAAGGAGACGGAATTGCCGTACTTCTCCCTCGGATTTTAGCACAGGATGCTTCTGATAGAAAATGTTATATGACTGCGCAAGATCAAAAAGAAACGTCGCAATAAAATGTGGAGAGTTATACTCTAATGCTTTTTCAATAAACTCCGGAAATAAATATAGTTTTCGAAGCAAAACTTCCTCTTCATTTTCTAAAGTAGATGGAACTTCAATTTGTACATCTTTTTTTTCTTTGGATTGTTTCAATATGCTTTGAGTTCGTACAAACGTATATAAAAGATAGGGTCCTGAGTCACCGTCTTTGGCAATGCTTCTTTCCATGTCGAAAGAAATATTTTTAAAGGCATCTGATTTCAAAAATGAGTACTTTACTGCAGCGAGCGCAATGATCTGAACTAATACGTCATCTTTCATGCTGAATGCAGATTTAACTCTGGACTTTACTTCTTCAATTAAGGTAACTGCATTAATAATCTGGCCGGTACGAGAAGACATTTTACCCGTAATTAAATTGATCATGCCAAATCCCAAGTGTTTGTATTTATTTTCAAGTTGTGGAAATAATAAAACTGATGCTTTGCCGATTACTTTCCAATATTCATTCTGTTCTGCAGCAGTTGTTACAAGAGAGAGATCAAATTTAAAGTCGTTTAACTTGGCAGCTATGAGACCCAAATCTTTTGCTTCATACGTAGGATTTCCCTGAGAATTGACAAAAACTCTTGTATGAAGACCATATTTCTCTCCTTCAAAAACAATTGCGTTTTCACTCTTTTCAAAAATCTTTCCAAGATGTTTATTTACTAAATCTTTTCCTTTGTCAGAGATTTCACTTTCGAAATAATACTTATCAAAAGTAATTCCCAAACTCTTTTCAAACGCTTTATAAAAATCAACGCTCCATTGTCTTGTTTTTTGCCACAGATCGATTATCGAAGAGTCTCTTCTGTAGAGTTGATCATTAATTTTGTCAATTTCTTCTTTTGAATGTTTTGATTTTTCGTAAGCATCAGAGCCTTCTTGATAGCATTTTTGTAAAAAGTGTACCTGTTGCTGAAGTATGACTAGAGATTTTATTTCATCTTTGTGTTTTTCAACCGCCCATAAACACTTTGCGACATGTGGTCCAATATCTCCTTGGTAGTTGAGGCGTTTTACTTCATAACCAGATTTTTCATACAGTCTTGCTAAAGACTCGCCATAAATATAGGCAAATAAATGCCCGATATGAGGAGTCTTATGAGTATTTGGTTGTCCAAATTCAAGAACGACAACTTTTTTATCCTTTTCAGTTGACGATTCATCGTTTGTATTTAGTATTTCGGATAGTAATGTTTTACGAGATAAAAAGATGTTGAGGAAGCCTGGTTTTAAGACTTCAATTCTTTCGATTGCATCGTCTCTTGCGATTTTTTCTTTTACCTTTTCAGCAAACTCAAATGGAGGTAGAGAAAATTGTTTCGCATATTTGAACGCAAAGTTACTCGAAAAATCTCCGTGTTGTAGTGAAGTTGGATGAGTTAACTCAATCTCTGGATTTTCAACTCCCAACTCTTCAAGAGTAACTTTCAAAATGTTAGCGAGATGATGTTTAAGCATGATAATCAGTTAGCGATCAATTTTCAGTTTTGTAAGAAAGTTTTCTCGTATTTGGATTATTATTTCTCCATTAGTATTTGGTGTTGGTATGATAGTTGTGTAATCAGAGTCATTTAACGTCTCAATAGGAGCTCTTTCTTTTCTTTTAGCTCGGTATTTAGGATCGCGTGCAAGAGATCGAAATTGCACATCGTTTAAATACTGAATCACTAAAGATGGTTCTTTTTTCTTCAGTCTTACATGTATAAAATCTAGGGGATTTTTTTGACCAAGCTTTGTTGTGATAGGTTTTTCATCTTCACCCAAAACAACTTCATATTCCCCTTCGGTTGCAAATCCAACATCTTGTAATAATCGAACACGCTTGCCGTTGACAACTGCTGGTGTGCCAAACGGTATAAATTTTCTCGCATGAGTAGTAGGTTCAAGCTGTGGTTGTTCTTCTGGTTTTGCGACAAGAGGACGAATGTGAGGAATAGGGTCTTGTTGAATGACAGGTACATCGGTTCCTGGTAGTCGTTGAGGTCCCCATGTTTTTCTTGGTGACGATTCTCCTTGTTCTGGCATGCCTACATTATATACAATATATATTCTTATGTATTTATTTAATTCGCTTACCAAGACCAAAGAAAAATTCCAATCACTTGAGCAAAATAAAATCAAAATCTACGTTTGCGGTATTACACCATACGACACAACACATCTTGGTCATGCATTTCTTTATATGTTTTTTGATGTTTTAATTCGTTATTTGCGATACATCAATTACAAGGTTGACTATGTTCAAAACGTCACAGATATTGATGACGACATACTTAAAAAGGCAAAAGAGGAAAAAACTGACTGGAAAGAGTTGGGGGATAAGTGGACCAATCAATTTCTATCTGACTTGAGAGATTTAAACATAGTAATGCCCACTCATTACGTTAAGGCTACGGAGTCGATAGACACTATCATTAAAATGACAGAGAATCTTATCGAAAAAAATTACGCCTATCAAAAAGAAGGAAATGTTTATTTCGACATCACTCAGTTTAAAACGTACGGTGGTCTTTCTCACTTCAACGAAGTGCAAATGCTTGCGCTCGCACAAGAGCGAGGGGGCAATACTGATGATTTAAACAAAAAACATCCTCTCGACTTTATCCTGTGGCAAAAATCATTCGAAGGTGAACCTTCGTGGAATAGTCCTTGGAGCGCAGGACGACCTGGTTGGCATATTGAATGTTCTGCCATGATCAATAAACATCTTGGAGATCAGATTGATATTCATGGTGGAGGTAAAGATCTTATTTATCCTCATCACGAAAGCGAAATTGCACAGTCAGAAGGAGTTTCTGGAAGAAAACCCTTCGTTAAATACTGGATGCATGTTGCGATGCTTATGTATGAATGCGAGAAAATGTCAAAGTCTTTGGGAAACCTAGTTTTAGTGAACGATCTTTTAAAAACATATTCTACCGGAGCAATTCGCTGGCTTCTTTTATCTCATCACTATAGACATCCTTGGGAGTTCTATTTTTCTGAACTCGATGAAGTAGAAGAAATAATGACGAAAGTTAAAAGAAAGATAAGAGAAAAAGACAGGGGAGATATTTCAAAAGTTACGTCTCTATTGGGTGACGATATGAACACGCCAGACGTGTTGAAGCTTATGCAAAATTCATTTTCTGGACAACCGCTCAAGCAAGTTTTTGAACTTCTTGGGTTCTTAACTTAAGTAGAGTTGATATAATATTCTACTATGAAGGTCAAGCTCGCTCTTCTCACCGTCCTCTTATTTCTATTTATTCTATTCATTGTTGTTAAGTTTTTCATACTTGATACTCAGAATAACTTTGGACAGCTAAAAATAAACTCTTCTCCTTCGACAAGTGTTTTTATCGGAAGCGTTCTGTCGGGTAAAACACCGTTTGATAAAAAATTAAAAACAGGAACGTATGATTTGAAATTAATTCCTGGTGGAGAAGCAAGTAGTTCAGCGACTTGGCAAGCAAAAGTAAATGTGTACAAAAACACATTGACCTATGTAAATAGAGAGCTTGGTGCTTCGGATGTAACATCTGCAGGTGAGATATTTTCGATAATTCCAATGAATAAATCCCACAATAAAAACATGGGAGAAATTTCTGTTGAATCAGAACCGATAGGGGCGATTGTTAGTTTAGATAATGACGAGAAAGAGATTGCACCACTTCTTTTGGGAGACGTACCGGTTGGGACACACGAGCTTACGATCTCGCTTCCAGGATTCTTCCCTCGCATACAGAAAATAAACGTTGACGAAGGAATGCGTTCTGTCGCCTTTTTCAAACTCGCGGTTGACGTTGATAAGAAATTAACCTTGGAGAAAACAAAAAAAGAAGCATCGAGTAGCGCAACGATTAAACCAAAAGCAGATGCACCTACCGTAACCATTAAGCAAACGCCAACGGGGTGGCTTAGGGTACGAGAGGAACCATCTATCAACTCTTCCGAAAGTGCAAAAATTAATCCCGGAGACACCTTCATCCTACTTGAAGAGCAGCTCAACTGGTTAAAGATTGAATATGAAAAAGGAAAAAGCGGTTGGGTTTCTGCGGAATACGCCGAAAAAACTGAATAGCCCTACTTGGTTTTCCAGACGACGCGGTTGTAGAGGAAGTAAGAGTAGGGGATTATGATGAATCCAAGAATAAGTACTTTATAGAGAAATAAGTATTGTTCTCCAAAAAAGTACGCGCAGGTTTCAAGAAGAACCGACTGGATAATAATAGAGCCAGATGCAACGAGATTAAACTTAAAGAAACTTTTGGCAAAGGACGACGATTTTCCATCAATTTGTTTATACGAAAAACTCCAGTAGTTATTGAGAATGAAATTAAAGATAATGGCGAGTTCAGCACTGATTAACTGAGAAAGCCAAATGAAAAGACCTACTCTGAATCGGAGCACATAAAGAAGTCCAAAATCAATAATAAATCCTCCTAGGCCAACAAAAATATATTTAACGAATGATGAGTGAAGGAAGACGTACCAGAGAGTATCGATGATATATCTAAATGAGTCAATTTTAGATTCACCATACCTGCGATCGATAAATTGAATTGGGATCTCGTCAATACGCGCGTTATGTTTTAGGGCATTGTCCAAAAGTGCAATCTGGAAAACATACCCTGTATAGTTTTCAACTTTCTCCAGTATATCTTTGGCAATTGTTGCTCTGATACATCGATAGCCCGATGTCCAGTCGGTGATACGAGGTTTCATAAATCCAAGCCGAATGATAATATTTCCGATCACAGAGAAAAATTTACGGTGTAGTGCCCAATCATTTGGAATCGATCCACCTTTTCTATAGCGGGTACCAATAACGAAATCTGATCCACTATCAAGTATTTCAATAAAAAGAGGAATGCTTTTGGGGTCGTGTGAGAAGTCAGCATCCATCTCAAAAAGTGCATCTGGATGAAGCTTGCTCAAAGCATAGGTAAAGCCAGAAACGTATGCTCTACCAAGTCCTTCTTTTTTTGTTTCGATGAGGTAGAGGTTTTTGTGCTGAGTTTTCAATTTTTTAACTATGTTTGCAGTTCCATCAGGCGAGTCGCTATCAACGACAAGAATATTTAATTCCCACTCTTTCAATTTTTTACCAACTTCAAAAACAGACTCGACAAGTTTCTCGATATTTTTAACCTCGTTAAATGTGGGAACTATGATTACTGCTTTTTTCATGATGTTTGTCTAATATATTCAATCATTTTGGTAAGTCCCTCTTCAAGAGTTATTTTGGGTTCCCACGCTATAAGTTGTTTTGCTTTAGAAATGTCCGGTTTTCGTTTCAGTGGGTCATCTTGAGGGAGTGATTCACTTAAAATGATTTCACTTGAAGATTGGGTAAGTTTTTTAATTATCTGTGCATATTCTAAAACAGTGTGTTCTTCTGGTGAGCCAATATTGATAATTTCTCCCTTAGCGTTTGGGATAAACATGAGTTTGTATAGGCCATCAACTGTATCATCTACATAACATAGAGAGCGTGTTTGCTTTCCATCTCCAAAAACAGTAATTGGTTTGCCGGCAAGTGCCTGTAGTATAAAATTAACGCTCATACGCATGTCTTCTTTTAACATCCTCGGACCATACGTGTTAAATATCCTTGCAATTCGAACATTTACACCTTTTGTGCGACTAAAAAATGAAGTGATAGTTTCACCAAATCGCTTTGCCTCATCATATACTGCGCGAGGTCCGGTAGTTGAAACATTTCCGTTGTACGATTCTGGTTGTGGATGAACTTTCGGGTCCCCATATATCTCGGAAGTGGACGCAAACAAGAACGAAGCGTTTTTTTGTCGTGCGATTTCAAGCAATCTCCATGTGCCCGTTGTATTTACGAGCATGGTTTCTTCTGCAAGCGCATGGTAGCTTATATTACTATGATGGTTGGGGCTAGCGGGAGAGGCAAGGTGAAAAATTGCATCTACTTTGTCAAGAGTATTCTTATAATTAAGAACGTCCTCGTGTATTAAATGAAAATGTTTATTTTTTTTAAACTGTGAGATGTTTGATTCGTTGCTTGTTGAGAAATTATCTATGCAGTAAACTTCGTGAGATTCCTTAAGAAGCTTTTCGCAAAGATGAGATCCTATAAAGCCTGCTCCGCCAGTGACAATACTATTCATTGTTAAGATCTGCCAATACCATAATACTCAAAGCCTGCTTTTTTCATTTTCTTTGGTTCAAAAATATTTCTTCCATCAAAAATGAGATGCTTTTTCATGAGTTTTTTTACTTTACTTAAATCAATCTGCTTAAATTCATTCCACTCGGTAAAAATGCATAAAGCATCCACGTTTTCTACTGCTTCATAGGGGTTATTAACATATGTTAACTTATTGCCAAGGATTTTTTTGATATTTTCCATTGCTACTTGATCGTAAACCTTGAGGGTAAAGCCTTTTTTAATGAGCTCTCTGAGAACGTACACGGAAGGTGCAAATCGTACATCGTCAGTATCAGGTTTGAAACTGAGTCCCCATACGCCAATTGTTTTTCCCTTAATGTGTTTGAGAATATTTTTGAGAAAATTTTCTCTTGCTTGCTGATTAATATTTTCAACAGCTTGCAGTAGCGAGGTATCGATTTCAAGATTTTTTCCCGTATCCATTAAAGCTTGAACATCTTTCGGGAAACATGAACCGCCATAACCAACACCCGGATACATAAAAGATCTTCCAATTCGTTTATCCAGTCCAACAGCATCAAGAACTGTTTCTACGTCTGCTCCTGTTTTCTCACAGTAAAAAGAAATAGTTTCAGAATGAAGATGTTATCTGAGGTAAATA
>CAYHIW010000005.1:0-28791 GCA_964356745.1 uncultured Gammaproteobacteria bacterium
ATCAACGTCGTCTAGCGATACCATTTCATCTTTTCCTACATCGTTTTTTAGAACTGCTCCATCACTCAAACCTACTACAAGATAATTCTTATTGTCAGACAGTTTCATTATGTCTCCACGAACAAGATCCCCTCCAATTCCATCAAGAGTCTCTCCTTTTTTAAGGTCACCTTTTGCAATGGCTACAGTCATCGTAGATTGAGCATCTCCATTATTTATAGTGGGTTCTTTAAATAAAACTACATTGAGAATTGTTATAAGTACTTCAAGATGGCATAAATGATATGGTTCAAATAAAACATATCGAGGACCTTCACCCATGTTGAGATAACGAAGATATTTTTTTTGGTTTGGATCGGGGTGTTCAACAATAACAAAAACGCCAGGAAATAATTTGAGTCCTATCGCATAATCGACAATTCCTTGTTTTGAAACAGAGCCATTTTCAAAATAATTAAGTACAGATCGAATATCATCACACTCTGGTCCCTTCATACCTGTTTGAGTTATAGTCATTCCAAAATAGTTTGATACAAGATTCATCTCAATTGCTTGTTTGGTACCGTCAGTAAACGAAGTGGTTTGCCGAACCGCAAGTCCCTTGTCGTCTGCCCAAGGTTTCATTTCTTTTTGTGTTGCATAATGATTCATGTAGCGTTTCATATTCCCGGCAACCAAAACCTTAAATCCCATTATTTTCGCATAATTGATGAGTCTTGCAATACTTCCCGGTTGATCACCTAAGACATCAGTAAAGATAAGATTTTTGCTATCAGCAATTTGTTTAAGCTTAGTACCTGTAGTTACTTGAAGTTCGGGGTTCATCGTTACGACATGTTTGCCAGATTCAAGAGCCTTAAGACACGTCTCTGTTCCATAAGCTGTAGTACCGGTCATTTCAAGGAAAACATCTGCGCTTGTCATTGAAATTTGTTCTAGATCATCAGTGACTTGAATGTTTGTTATTCCTGCTTTTTCAAGTTCCTTTTTTGTTTCGATAGGTCTTCGAGAGATAAGAAGTTTAACGTTTACATTTTTAAATTGACGCAAATTAGAAAGAAATCCAAACCCCATAAATCCAAGACCACTCACGATAAGATCGATTGGTTTCTCTCTCTTTTCTAATTGTTTAAGAATAATATCGTACATTTTATTTTTTTGTATCCTCTGCAGTATTCCAGAAACCTGTATTAATTAATTTTCCAATGTTTGATTTTATGACTCGTGTTTGTATAAAAATTATTAAATATAACAATGTATATAAAGGATTATTCAGTAATTCATATAAAAATATTGATAGAGCTACTTTTTTAGGATATATATACTCCTGATTAATATTAGAAAAATATGGAGTTAACTCAAGTTTTGAACCTTGAAAACGATAGCTTTGTTTTAAATGATCTTTTAAGTTACTAACGAGTTTATTGTATGCGATCGCTGAGTTTACAAATACAAATTTACCATTTTTTCTCTTATTCTCAAAATAAAGATATGCGTCAGAATTTACAACGTTTCTTGGAAAATTAAATTTTTTTATAAATGTTGTTTTGAATGCCAACGATCGCCCAGATGAAAGCAAATAATTATCAGCATTATTCCAATTTTCCGCTATATTATAATTAATATTTACTCCAGTATTTAATATTTTTTGAAAAAAATTCAGTGGCAACGCAGATTTGATCAAAGGCGCTACCATAGTGACTCTTTTATTTTTTTTAAATGTGCTCAAAATTTCTGATAACATATTTTCATCAACTCTTACGTCGTCTTGAACGATTGCAAAATAAGCAGTATTGCACTTATTAACTAATTGTTTTATGCGTCCAAATTGACCCAAACGCGACTTATTTTCGAGAACTTGAACATTTAACTCTGTTAATCTATCTCTAATAGATTTATCCAATTTTTTACCATCTACAGTCACTATAATTTTAAATTTTTTAATCCCCTTAGATTTACAAAGATGTGTAACTGTATCAATTAAAGAGACGCCTCCATAATATGTAGGAATTCCAACTGTAATTTCTTGTTTTTCTTGAATATTAATATTTCTCATAAGTTAATCGCCTTTTTTGATGAATGTACTCTATTCCACTTTCCTACTAAATGTTGTGGATCTTTTTTAAGATTCAGCTCAAAAACTGTTAAAAACAGAAGACCAAGTAGGGTATAAAGCGGGTTTTTAATGAAGGCTTGTAAAATACCTTTACATTTAAACAGAAGTGGAATTTTAAAATATCTTGCGTTTTCACTATTTGTTTGAGAGACCACGATTTTTCCCGTAAGTATAGCTCTATTTGCTTGATCATAAAAATCTCTAACATTGTCAGGGAGATTTATTAAAACCTTCGAGTCTTTGCTGAAGAACGGCTTTTTGCCTAATTTTATAATTGAAAAATATAGAAAGGGACCATCTCCTGGAGTCCCAGGAAAATGAATTTGTTTTGCCAGTTTTCCATCTATTGCTTCAGCCATTCCCTGAAAATTATGAGGAGTGAGCCCGTTATTAAAGTCTTTCCGTATTTGATACCATAAATTAAATACCGCTACAGAAATTGATTCAATAAATGTTTTTGGTGAAACGGCTTGGTTATTTGCTCCAACCACTCCAATGCTTTTATTTCTAAACGGTTTTATCATATTAGAAATTGTCGAATTATTTTCGAGAATAAGGTCGGCGTCAAGAGTTATAATTACGGCACTTTGATTCAACTTATACAATTGATTTAACCGAAATGATTTTCCACGGTTTTCATTATCTACAATTAGCTTGATTAAACGACTTGAATTCATGACCTGTTTTACTTTTTGTTCTGTGTTATCCGTACATCCATCTAGAATGACAATAATTTTTTCAATACGATACCCCTCCTCTGCTTGCTTGAGGATCGATCGTAATAGATTTTGTATATTCTGCTCTTCGTTATATGCTGGAATTCCAACGGTAATGGTAGGGAGTGTTTTATTTTTCATACTGGTCTATTAATAACTTAGTTGAATACGATATTTCCCACTTTGAAGTGTAATCCTGAAGTGAAAATTTGTATATGACTGATGCTAAATAAAGTAAGGTGTACATACTTGTATAAACTGGATTTTTAATTAATTGGCTGAAAAGAGCGATGAAGTACAAATATGAAAGCGAACTCTCCTTTTTAAGTAAATTTGCGGGAAAATAATTTTTTAATAACTTTACTCCATTTTTAAATTTGGTGGTTTTCAGAATATAATCTTTCATAGTTTGAGGGGGCATAAAATAGATAAGCGCATTTTTGGAGAAGAGAATTTTTTTGCGCAATCTCAGCGAACTCAGATAAAAAAAAGAGTCTTCAGGAATATTTGGAGTCCAACGAAACTCCTCTGCAAACTGTCGAGTAAGTGCTTTACCGGAATGACAGGTAAAGATGTTTTTGCCATTTTTATGTCTTAAAAAAGACAGTGATTTGCATTTTTCGACAAACGTCAGTGTCTTGCCTATAAAACTACGACTTTCAAGCGGTATTGAATGTGCGTATGAAGCGTCTGCTCTTTTAAAGAGTATGGGGAAAATCAATTGAAAAAGCCCATCTTTTGACTTAAGTAGCGAATCTGCCTCCAACAATACGACAATGTCTCCTCGTGCTTTATTTAGTATTATATTTTGGCAAACATTCTGCCCCTTCCGAGTTTGATTCCTAATTAGTCTTATGTGAAGAGATGATTTTTTTGCAAACTTTTCGATAAGAGCGCCTGTATTGTCAGTGCTCGCGTCCGAAACAATGATAATTTCGGTAATAATAAAGTTTTTTTCCTCCTGTGACTCAATGTTTGATAGTAAATATTGTATGTTACTTTCTTCATTGTAAGCGGGAACTCCAACAGAAACAGTGAGTGTTGGTTTCATAAGCCGTTAATAATTGCTAAACTTTTGTCTGCACTTTTTTGCCAGTCAAATTGCTGTGCCCACTCGGTAGCTTCTTTCGACATCTGTTTTCGAAGCGTATCGTCAGTAATCAATTTCAAAATGTGAGAAGAAAATTCTTTTACACTTCCGTAAGTAATTAAAAACCCATTATGCGGGTTGTTGACTGAATCTCGAAGTCCCGGTACGTCAGATGCAACTACAGGAGTACCACATGCATTTGCTTCAATCGTTGTAATGCCCCACCCCTCCATAAACGAAGGATTCATAAAGACCCAAGCTCTTTGATAAAGGTCAATTTTTTCTTTATCAGAAACTCTTCCCAAGAAAGATACTCTATTTGAAACTTTTAGTCGTGTTGCTAGTTTTAACAATTCATCCTTTTCTTCACCATCTCCTGCAATAATAAATTGAGCATTTGGAATTCGACCAAGAACCTCTTTTGCTGTCCGCAAAAAAATATTGAGACTCTTGTAGTACTTAAGTCTTCCTAAATAAAGAATTAGAGGATTTGACGCTTTTGTTGCAGGACTAAACTTTGTAATATCAACCCCGGGGTAAACAATGTCGATACCTGCTTGACCAAGTCCTAATTCTGCAATTTCCTTTTTTGAAGATTCAGAGATCGTTATGAATTTGACTTTTCTATAGATAATCGGCATTATGTGTCTTTCAAAAAATGAAGCAATAAAAGCAATGGGTTTTACCAAAGATTTATAGAAGACTTCTTGGTGACTATGAAACATAAGACAGAAGATTTTTTTACGCGCATAAAGAGGAGTAAAAAATGGAAGTCCATTTTCTGAGTCAATAATAATGTCGTACCTATTTCTCAGTTTTAATACGTAGTACAAAAACGCCCAAAAGTATACTGTGTAGAAACCACCACGTCTAATGATTTGCACTCCTTCAATCACCTCATATCTACGACAGTTTCCGTCATTTCCACAAAAGAGAGTGACTGTGTTCCCGTCTTTTACCCAGCGTTTGGCTAGTTCGTGAATGTAGACTTCTGCGCCACCAGTGAAGATGTGCCTTGTATCTCTCCAATTAAAAATAAGAATCCTCTTCTTACTTCGTATAAATTTGGCCTTCCGGATGGGCAAAAACAACTCAAGAAAGTCAGCGATATTTGATTTAAATTTGTTCATTTGAGTACAGGATCAAAGTATATCAGAAATGGCCTATAGAATCAACGTCCAAGAAGTTTCTTATCGACAAGATCACGACCAATGTGAAAGGCTGATTGCTGGGTTGCTTTATCGCTCTTTAAGTGTAGACCATGTACGGTCTTATGCCAGTAGTGTGGTTGGCGAATAAGGCTGACTACCGCTAGCCAACCAGCATAACTCATAGTAAGCCAGTAAAACGGTACGAAATACGCATATTTAATAAGGTCGTAGTGATTTCTTTTCGCACATCCAATCATGTAATAATACAGATATAAGAAGTTACCAAACACAAGACAGAAAACACCCATATAAAAGACAGGTGTGGGGAAAAATGACTCGATAAGTTTGCCTGCGACCGGTCTGAAGGCAAAGTATGTAATAGTAGTTGCCCACATCAACGGATTGATGAGTGTTGATAAGATTTTAGTGCCGATGACAAGCTGGAACGTATAGCGTTGATGTTTACGCGTGCTTGTTTCAAACTGCGAAAGATTACGAGTGTGAACGAAATAGGTTTGCAGATAGCCCTTAATCCAGCGCGTTCTCTGATGAATCCAGTTCAAAAAATGACTATTCGCTTCCTCGAGGGTAATTGAGTCGAGAATTGCGGTACGATACCCTTTTTTAGAAAGTCTAATGCCCAAGTCAGCATCCTCTGTTACGTTAAATGCGTCCCAGGCATGCAAATTTCTCAGATCCTTAACTCTGAAATGATTCGAAGTTCCACCGAGAGGGATTGGCGTCTCAATTGACTGCATACCGGTAAGGACAAGATCAAACCAAAGGGAGTACTCTGCCGTAAAAATGCGAGTTAGTATATTATGTCGAGGATTATAAAAGTTAAGCTTTGCTTGAAGGCATACGACTTTTTTATCGACCATTTCGAATGCAAGAATAGCTTTTTTAAGTTGTTTTGGTTCTGGAACATCTTCGGCATCATAAATAACAACAAACTCACCATCAGCACGCTTCAAACCATAATTACACGCCTTGGGTTTTGTCTTTGGAAGCGAATCCGGAACAATTACTATTTCAAAATATTTTGGAAGTTTGTGGGCATATTCCTGAATATGCTCAATGGTATCGCGATCATCCTCTTCGAGCAAAAGGAGTACCTGAAGTTTGTCTTTTGGGTAATCTACCTTCGTCATTGCTGTTACAAACTGTGGTAATACCTGCCATTCCTTATAAAGTGGGCATAAAATAGTGTATTTTGGCCACATTTTTTTTGTGGTCATACGAAGCTGTTCTTCGGTAATTTGGATTTCCGGCTGAATACGGTATCCCTTTTGAATAAGGTAAAAATCAAAGAATAATCCAATAAAGTAAATGACGGTGAGAATTGCAACAAAGACAATAATTGCAAGATGCCAGTCAATAAACAAGACAATGATAAATGCAAGAAGAGCAAAAGAAATGATATATTTCTGATTTACGTTGAGTTGATGAAATGCTGATTCGTGATGACTTAATGTTGAGTGATGTACAAAATCCGCTCCTTTAAAGGTAAATCCTTGACCGTGTTTTTCTACCTGGTTTTGGTGGAACGGAATAATAAAATGTCTTCGAAAATAGAGTTTTAGCGCCGAAAAGCCAATTTGAAAAGAAGCAGAAAGAACATTAATTTTTGACTTACTATCTTTGCGACCTTCAAACGTTATCTCGACTGAAACAATATGATAACCTGCATCTTTTGCACGCAGGAGAAATTCCAGATCAAACGCCCATGCATCGGGTTTAATGTCCAGTCGCTCGATAATCTCCTTCTTAAATATTTTTAAGCCCGATTGTGCGTCAACATCCATGTTGTGAAGTAGTTTTACAAAAACAACACGAAATATTCCGCCAACAAAACGTCTCATAAGAGAGCGTTTTTGATGCTTACGATACGCAACGACAATGTCGATGTTGCTTGATAATTTATCATACATGTAGGGGATGTACTCTGGAGGATATTGAAGATCTGCATCAATCATCCCGACATGATCAAAACGAGCACGTTTAAATCCTTCGAGAAGTGATTGGGCCTTTCCTTTTTGCCCTTCTTTGGTATGAATTGAAATGGGAAGCTCTTTGTTTAATGGTTTGAGAAGTTCGAGCGTTCTGTCGGTGGAATTGTCGTCAATAACAATAATTTCGTACGTGATACCTGCTTCTTTGCAAGCATCATTAATACGTTTAATGAGTTCTACAATAGTGTTTTCTTCGTTCCAAACAGGGACGATAATGCTAAGATTTTTCATCGAAAGGGAGTTTAGAAATTATATCACATCTTCGAGAGTGCCCGTCACAACAAATCGTTTGAGATCCATAAACCCCGTGCAGGTATAGAGAGTAATCCTGCGGCTTGATGAGGTTGACTTAAGTACGGAGGTATTTTTTGGTGTGACGACCGAAACACCATCAATGCGAAACATATTCTTTTCCCCGTTGTTAAACTCGACTTCAATTCGGTATCCAGGTTTTGCCGAAACAAGCGGCCCAAGAAGCTGAGACCAGTTATGACCATATAATATACTATTACCTTTTTCACCAGGTGCGGGGCTTTGAGTAAGATAAGAAACTCCCTTTGTTGAGACTTCCCATTTCCCGTCTTTTACGTCAGAGAGGATTATAGGAAGTTCGATTCCTAAGTCGGGAATTCTTACGACCCGTGGTATTTTTTGTATATTTTTACATGAGCGCGAATCTGTTCCAGGATTATTTTGAAAAGCCAGTCTATTTGGATTATAACGCTGAATAATAAGAAGAAGTGAAAAGAAGAGGAATAAAATACCCATGAGATAGAATACGTTTGAGATCAAGTCTTTTTTCATACCTTTTTGAGAAATGTTGCGGCAGCAAGAAGTGAGATTCCGAACATTCCCAAAACAAGAATTGACTGTATATTTCCCGTTGAAGCAAGACCGAGAACATTGGTATCTGATTTAAGTTCTCCACCACCAACTGCTCTAAAGCAAAGAAAGGAAGTGTTTTGAGCAAGGTAAGGAACGTTACTTAGTCCCCATGCTGCTCCATCATTAATATAGATCCAACCGTTTCCTTTCAACTGTTCAATCTCAAGTGCTGAAAAGTTTGAAGCTTTTACCCAGTTGGTTTGAATCCCTTGATTATTTTGAGGACAGAAGCACTGAAGTGTTTTGTCTCCGTTCAGTTGATATACTTTATCGCTTCCGTAAAGCTCGTTTGGTTTACCGGGAATGCCATGATAACCAGATGTGTAGTATGCCTGAAGGGATCCTTGAGGATTAATACAGCTGGGGAATGTGGGAGTAGTAACCGCGTGAACGGGATAGGTGAAGATAAGAGTTGCAAAGAGAGCTAAAACGGTAAAAAATTGGTTCATATAGCCTATAACAAATAAGCTATCGGATTATAGCACTAGGAAAGGCCGAATACAAGTAGAATCGCTTTTAGACAATGTCGTCTCTTTTTGCACGAACAAAACTAATCCATTCTTCAACAACTTCAATGACCAGTTTAAATGGTGCTTCGAATATAAAATCAAAGACAACGGTAAAGATATTAATTTTAGAAAGTCCCCTACTTAAGAATTTACCAGTTGCTAATATGGGAACAGAAAAGAGATCTATAAAGGGTCTGAAGAAAGTCTCCTTTTCTTGGAGTTGGTACTCTTTGGCGGTCTGTCGTATACGGTAGCCAAAAAACGAAACAAGACTTACAAAGAATACAAAAATGATCTCGCTTGCGAAGTGGTAACCAAGCAGTTTGAGTACTCGATGGACTGCTCCAAAAGTAAAAAAGAACAGGGCGAGATAAAGAATGGTAAATGAAAAAACAAGTACTGATTGTTTTTTGGGTTTGCCTTTAAATCGATACGAGACGGTTGTTTCGAATGATTTATCGGCATCAATAAGATCTACAATGCGATTAAAAATGCGCTTAGTGTTATTTGCGTTTGGTGTGCGAGTGAATGTAACGATAAGAAACATCAGAACGGGAGGAAACAACGAGTTAATAGCAAGACTTGAATAATCGGTTTCTCCGTAAAGATAGATAGAGACAGGATACTCGATGATAAAGGCAAAAATAACTTTGGTTAGTAAAATATATAAAATTGCTTTAAACGCAAGTGCCTGAAATCTTGACTGAGTTTGTGAGTATTTTTGTTGACAAAAAAAGTCAACGTCTTTTTCCAAGTATTCTTTGTTCTCAAGTACTTGAAGCGTCTCTTTACCTCGTCTTCTGAGAACTTCAAAAAGAATATGAAACGGAGCGATCTGTCTTGACACAAACTTACGCATGCGCTCGGAGTATTTATTCTTTATGATGGAATCAACCTCTTCGAAGTACTCTACTACGTGCGAGACGACCGACAAGATGTGTTCGTGAGTAGTACGTGACAGTGGCTCGTGTGCTAATAAGTAGATATGATGACGAAGATAAGGAAGGTCGCTTTTACTGTAGGCCTGTTCTACAGCAACATAAAATGCCGAGTCTTTTTCTTGTTCGGATATATTATCAACTTTCATTTTTTCTTTGAGCACCTGAAAAATGAAAAAAACAAATAGAGAACTTTTTTGCGCCTCCTCGGGAGACAGATATTCTTCAATCTCACAGGTGAGAAGTTGGATAATAAATTCCCCGATGTATGATCGTTTGGATTGAGACGCCTCTTCCTGCGCCTTTGTTTTAATTGTGAGCGATGTATCAATTAATTTCTGAATTTCTTCTACATCTTCAAGTCCGAGACTTTCATTGGGAAAATATCGTGCCCACAAAAGTTCGCGAACAAGATTTTCCGCTTCGCCTTTTCCCTCTGGGTTCAGCGCAAGCCTTCTTTTTAAAATTCTTTCTATCGCTGCTCTTCGCATAAGATGAGCCTCGCGATACTCAACGAGATTTCGGATTCGCTCGTACGCAATGGCAAAAAAAGAGACGGTCTGTGAAACAGATATTCGACCAGATTCATCAGGAGGAGCTTTCGTCTTGACCTTGAGGTAATTCTCAACGAGCGCCTTGGTATACCGTGAAAGTTTGATTGTGTCCATGGCTTTGAAATACAGTATATCATGTTAAAATAAGTGAATGGCAGAGCGTGATAAAGGTTTTAAGGATTTGAGCTGGCGTGTTGCAAAGCCAGTCCTAAAAGGCGTACCTGCAGGATTGGTGATGGGAGGAGTTTCCTTAGTCGGTATTACCTGGAGAAATCATCGTGAACTTACTCATAAGAGTGTAAAAACTCATCCGCTCCTTGCGACATTGATAGAAGCAGAACAACGATCTATTGGAATGCCAACAAGCGTCTGGGCATCGGTTCATAGGATACATCATGAATTTGCCGATGCATCACTCTACCCGTTTTATCGCATTGCTCGAGTAATCAATTGGTTGGAAGAAAATCCGGATAAAAAGGATGATGTTAGAATTCCTGAAGCATTCAAGCATCTCGATCCATTTGTTTCTGAGTTTGCCAGAGAGCAAGTCGTAGAGATAGGCAATCTTGCAGAACAAGAGATCAAAAAGCGTTTAGGTGACAATTTTGCTCCATATGAGCCAGATTTGTCAAGTTTGGAAGAAGAAATTGTGGAATTGTTCCATCCAACAGATCCGCTTTACTTTTACCCTGATTACGGGAAGCATGTGGGTGATTATTCCCAAGAGCAGATTGCACAGATACTACTAACTGATCCACACTCACCCGTTCTTACACCTCCACATGAAGGGCATTTGAATGGCGTTCGAGAAGTATTTAAAAACAATGTTTCGCTCTATAAACGTGCTGGAAATATGTTTAAAGCTAGACCTGAGTTAAGACCACAAGATCTGCAAGAAAAGAACGATACGGATAGAAACGCAGTTGCGGAAGTTATTACGGGATTTGTGGTGTTGAGTGGGTTGAATTCATTATGGAGAGGTGCGAAATCACCCGAAGATCACATTATTGCAGCTGCACAAGCAAGCGCGGCAAATGGAGTAAAAATGGCTGTTGGGATTTATGGTGGTAACGCAACAAATTCCATTGGTCATGCTGGAGCGCTACTCGTAAAAGATATATGGAGAGTTGTTACGAAGAAAGACTATAACATTAAGCTAAACGATGACGGCTCTGTCTCAACAGATACTGCAAAGGCAGGTTTTCCAGGAAAATTAATTAGCTGGAGTACGTTGGATGAAGTTGGAGGGCAAGACGTGCATCATCGTTATCCAGGAAAGATTAATTACACTAATAAAACTGGTCGAAGCGCATGGTTTGAAGCTCCTTGGGGTAGTTTTACTGCTTTTCTTGCAAGAAATAATTTGTTTGGAATAGAACCAGGTGACGGATTTCCTGATGGCGAAAGAAGGCCTGACATGCCTCACGAAGGACTCCAGATAATTCAAGCTCTGCGAGCAGAGCAACTGCGAGAAGTTAACGAAGGTCGAGTCGATCTCCTTTGAACGTAATATTCAACGGCTCAATAATAATTTGTCTCTCTCCTTTCTTAACGTAGCCGGCATCTATCCCAACGAATTTATTTTTTTTCACAACTTCAAGCGCCTTTTTCATGTGTTTTTGTGGAATAAAAATGGCATAGTCCATTCCCATATTATATGTTTGGTACATTTCGTGATCGGTTAGACCTGCGTGTTTCTGAATAAAGGGAAATATTTCCCGAGGTTTTATAACTTTTTCGATAAAATACGTTACGTTTTGGCGAGCTCTCATGAGTTTACGTTGACCGTGTCCTGTAATGTTTGAGATGTAATGAATGTCAATTCCCGAGTCGAGTAAGTCTTGAATAAGTTTTGCATAAATATTTGTTTTGGTAAGAAGCGCTTCGCCATAACGTTTACCACTAGGAAGTTTAGTTGCGTATCCTTTTGGGAGTTTTTTAGCTATCGCACGAGTTAATGAGATTCCGTTAGCGTTCACTCCACTACTCTTGATCATGAGAATCCGGTCTCCTATTTTTAACTTTTTATCTGTAACTAATCTTTTCTTGTTTTTAATAAACCCAATCGCGCTTGCTGCAAACTCTGCAACTCCCTTAACTACTATTTGTTTCATAGTGGCGGTTTCTCCTCCACCCCATGTTGCTCCAGACAGATCACACGCTTTCTTCCATCCATTAATAAGATCTTTCATCTTAGGGAAGTCAGCAAGCCATGAATTATCCTCGATCGCCCAATATGCATGTACCACGAGAGGTTTAGCGCCAACGGTAATGAGATCGTTAATGGCAGTAGCAACGGTATCGTGTGCAATAACGTCGTAGTACGTTTTCTTGGTTACTTTGCGCATGTCGTCTGCGATAAGATTTTTGGTTCCAAGACCTTCGACAACAGATGCCATATAGTGGTTACCCTGTCTCCATACAAAAGCTGATTCGCCTCTTGTGTCAGAAATTTCTGGAAATCCAGCGTTTTTCAAATTCACTGCAGTTGCTCGTGCACCATCCTGAAATAATTTTTTTACTGGATCTTTAGTTTCATAATTGTCCCCCACCGACTCATACGTAATTTTTTTATTCTTTTTCTTTTGCATAGAATGTTCCCTCTAACTGATTGTCACTGGGAAGGAATAAACTTCTAAATCCTTCACTGCTTCTAAATGCTTGCTCTTGATCTGAAAATAATCGTCCTAATAAATAAAAGTCTTGGAATTCGAATATTTTTATGGCATGATCCAACGAAACATCGAATCGTGCTCTCGGGTTAATAAGTCCAAAAGGTATACCCGCTCTTCGCGCGAGCTCTCCATCTTTTTCAGCGCTATCTCCAATATAAAGTACGCTTCGAGGTGACTCTCCATGTAAAATCTGAAACTGTCTCAGTGCTGCTTCTAAGGAGTAAGGGTCAGGCTTGTATCTTTCTGGAACTCCATTTGCACGAAGCGTATCGCTTGAGATTACTATTTCAGGAGTTGGCAAGTTGTGAATTTCAAAAAAAGTATTAATAAATTCGTCATGCCCACTAGTAAGGATTCCAAGTTTAATTCCAAGGTCTCTTATTTGCGGCGCAAATTCTCTAAATCCTGGAGCTAACAATGGCCAATCTTCGGAAATCTCCGGAAGTATTATCGCTAGCTTTTGTCTGATTAATTCATCAATCAAAGTTGGAGTATCAACATCTTCATTCCCCAAATTTAAATTATTATTTCTAGCAGTTTCCAAAATTATGTTAATAAGCTCTCCAGGTTCTCTACTTTGTAGTCCTCCTGATAAATCGTAAGCAGTTATTCCGTTATCACCGAACATATTCAGAATAACAGATTGACATGCACCTTCTACAGTAATACCGTTGGGCGATGGCGTTGAGGTAAAAGCAATTGTTCCGTCAAAATCAGAAGCTAATAGATGATGTAGATGACTCATAATTGCGAAGTATATATAAGTTTAAGTATTTTTTTCAAGCGCTGTTCTTTGGTTCCTGAAATTAGAGTCCAGTTTACTGAAAGTTTTGGTAGTACATGTAGGAATGATTCGTGAAAGGCTTGACGAGTTTTTTTACTCTCTTTTCTTACTTGATCAGTTGCGTATGGAACTCCCTTTGGATCAAGGAGAAATAAATGAGTGTATGTTTTAACCCAGCTCCTTGCTTTCTTAATTAATTTATTCGTTCCTTTTTGATCTCCTGTTGAATGAACATATGCAACTGCATCAATGACAGATCTATCTGTTAAAACAATGCGTGGTTTGTTTATTCGAGTTTGCTTTTCTAACTCTTGGGCAAGTGACTGAACCTTCACTTGATGTTGATAAGAGAATGGTTGTTTAGTTTTGACTATTTTAAAATAGAGCCTGGCAGCTTCGGGAACTGCTAGAATTTTCTCCCCAAGATATTTCTCCTCAAGATGAGATACGAGGTCTTTTAAAAGAGCGGTTTTACCCGTGCAGCTGGTTCCAATAAGTGCATATTTTCTATACTTCCTTTGCATATGAAATCATATTTTGAAAAATGGGTAGGCCTTGTGGTTTAATGGGTTTTCGGAGCCAGTTTGGATGTTGTTCCTCGGTCACGAATCGTTCAGGATGCGGCATAAGACCGAGTATCCTTCCGGTTGGATCGGTAATTCCGGCAATTGCGTGAAGCGCTCCGTTGGGATTTGCAGGATAGTTCATTGTTTGATTTCCCTTATCATCAATGTATCGAAGTGCAACCAAGTTTTTTTTCTCAATTTTATCCAAGGTCTTTGCGTCTGCATAAAACATACCTTCTCCATGTGCGACTTGATAAGTAACGTTTTCATTCTTCAAGTTTTGAAGAAAAACACATGAGGTGTTATTTTCAATCTTGCAGTCGACCCATCTACATTCGAAATGACCAGAAAGATTATCATTTAACGTTGCGCTCATTACTCCAACATTGCCAAATGGTAACAACCCAGTTCTTACAAGAACTTGAAATCCGTTACAAATACCAATAACTAACGTATTCTTGCGATTTACAAATTTTTGAAGTTGATCAGAGAAGAAGGACGTTAACTCTACGGCAAGAACCTTGCCAGCAATAATATCATCACCATAAGAAAATCCACCAGGAATAGCGAGGATCTGAAAGTCGTTCAGTTTTTTATCGCGGCGTCGAAGTTCATTAACGTGTACGGTCTGAACATTTCCACCTGCTAGGTTAAATGCATGAGCAAGTTCCTCGTCACAGTTAATGCCGTCTGCTTTAAGCACTAATACGCTTGGTTTAGTTTTCATAAAAATAAATCCCTCATTGGTTTTTGCCACGCTTTTTTTAATGTGCCCAGTTTTATATCAAATAAAGTCTTTCTATTTTGAGACGCTGAAATTGATGATCGATTTTGTGTTTTGCCTAGTTTAATAAAAGGAATGTTTTTGAAAAAATTGTTTGGTGATTGATCTTCTGCAAGTTCAATAACAAAGCACCCTGCAGTTTCATTAAAAAGAAATTGGTCAGGTTTAAATTTTTGTGAAATGGATAGAGCGGCTCCCATATTTCCTCCCACACACATTTCAAAGATTGTTGTTAAAAGTCCACCTTCGCTCACGTCATGGCATGAAAGTATTTTTCCTTTTGAAATAGCTCGGTGTATTTGTTTGAATACGCGAGAAGTCTTAACGAGATCAATTTTTGGAACAGAACCATTCATGGAGCTCAAATCTAGTTTTCCAACTAGATAAATCGAAGAATCTGTTTTTTTAAAATCGCTGGAAACAATTTTTTTCACATCAGAAATCTTGCCAAAGACTGAAATGCATAAAACCGGAGGAATTTTGATTACTTCACCATTCTTTCCTCGATACGTAGACGACAAACTATCTTTTCCAGATATAACCGGTATTTTGAAAGCGCGCATTCCGTCTACCACTGCGTCAACTGATTGATCGAGCGACCAGAGTGATTCTTCATCGGGAAATGGCCAGACATAGTTATTAATAAGCGATGACTCTTGATAATTTCCTCCGACTGCGACATAGTTCGCAAGCGCTTCAACAAGCGCCCAAATACTTCCTCGATAAGGATCAATGTTGTTAAATACAGGATTAAGACCGTGAGCAATAATCATTCCGTATGGTTTATTAAGCATGGGTTTCATAACTGCGGCGTCGGTTGGACCATCAAGTTTTTCGCCAATGTAGGGTTGAAGAATATTAGTTCCCTGGACGGTATGGTCGTACAGTCTAACAATAGGTTCTTTGGAACAAATATTCCCATGAGAGAGTATATCGACTATTGTTTTTGTCCACTGTTTTTGAGTTTTTAACACTGTCATCCCGGACTCAGTCTCTGTCATCCCGGACTTGATCCGGGATCCAGTAAGCGCATGGATTCCCGCTTTCGCGGGAATGACATAGAGCGCAGGAATGACATGTTTTGGTTTTTTGGCAATCATGGTACGTTGAGGAAGACCATTGTGTAAGAAATCCATATCAAGCATACAAATACGTTTTTTACCAAAATATATTTGCAATTTTTTACTACCATCAAAAACACCAAGCTCTGCCGTCTCAACGTTATATTTCTTACAAATTGCAATAAATCTAACTACTTGTTTCCTTTCAACTGCTGCAACCATTCGTTCTTGTGATTCTGAAACCCAGATTTCCCACGGTGACATTCCCTGATATTTAACAGGAGCTCTGGCAAGGTCGATCTTGACACCGATCTTCTCTCCAAGTTCACCAATAGCTGATGAAAATCCACCAGCGCCACAGTCTTGTAGTGCACGAATAAGATCCCGATCGCGAGCCTCAATAAGAGCGTCAAACATTCGCTTTTCCTCAATAGCGTTACCAATCTGGACTGCAGAGGAATTCACAGACAGCGTTCTGTCAGTCATTTCTCCTGATGAAAATGTCGCGCCGTGAATACCATCTCTTCCTGTTTTCCCACCAACTGCAATTATGACATCGCCTTTTTGAGGCTTACCCTTCTGAGCTTTTTTGGTTGGAATAAGACCGTAAGCTCCAACAATAATCGTCGGTTTAGCTCTAAAGTCGTCATGAAAATGTATAGATCCGTTATTGGTTGGTATGCCCATACGATTTCCATAATCTCTCACTCCGGCAACAACTCGCTTAAGTAGATACTTTGGTGGCAAACATCCTGCAGGAAGTTTTGAAGAGGATAAATTTGGGTTGGCAAAGCAAAAAATATCTGTCGAAGCAATTGTTTTGGCTCCAAGACCAGTGCCAAGAATATCTCGAAAAACTCCACCGCTTCCGGTCATTGCTCCACCATAAGGTTCGATTGCTGAAGGACTGTTGTGTGTCTCAACCTTTCCACAGATAGACAAGTCTTCATAGAAATTCATAACGCCGGAGTTATCAATAAATGCTGAAACAGTATGCTTGTTATGCCTTAACGCTTCTTTTTTAATTCTTTCAATGAGTGGTTTCTTTTTTTTGCCATTCAGAATGATGGTTGCCTTAAATGTTTTATGCGCGCAGTGTTCGCTCCATGTTTGGGCAAGCGTCTCTAATTCGCAATCAGTTGGATCTCTTTTAATTTTGAGAAAATAATTTTGAATCGTCTTCATTTCTTCTAAGTTGAGAAATAATTTGTCCTGGGATAGTTCAAGAAGTTCCTTGTTTGACATGACCCGAATGGGGATAGTAAGTGTTGGTCCATGCTTTCCAGTAATAAGTAGCGTGCGTGGAGTTTGCGCGACTACGTGCTCTATTGTGGGATTGAAAAGTTTTTGCCGTACGGCTTCCTTTGATGATACGGGGTATTCTCGACTGACATCAGCAGCGGTCAATGTTACGCCGAGATCTTTTGCTGCTTTAATAATTGAGGCAACTTGGGGATTCATAACTCCTGGCTTATATGCTATTTCCACGCTTTTTTTTCCATTAGTTTGAAATGGTTTGTTTAATGTATATGTTTGATGAATTGTTTCGCAAAGAAGTTTTTTTGCAAGAAACGTTGCCTGAGAAGTGGTTATTCCTTCGAGTCGGTAAATAAATATATTATCTTTTGAGTGAACGCGTACTGTCTGAATCATAGTTTTGAAATTTTTGTTTTATCCGGTATAAATTTGTGGCCTGTTATTTTTTGATAAATACTAACATATCGCCTTCTCACTTTGTTAATAAATTCTTGAGGCATTTTTGGAGGTTTTCCTTCTCCGGTATATCCTCTTTTTTTAAACCATAACCGCAAAAATTCTTTATCAAAGTTTTGTGGCTCAAGTCCTTTTTTGAATCTCTCCTTATACGTTTTTTTTATCCAAAAGCGAGAAGAGTCTGGAGTATGAATTTCATCAACGAGCATAACCTGTCCTTTATACATGCCAAATTCATACTTTGTGTCTACGAGAATAATTCCACGTTTAGAACATAACTGAGTACCAAGTGCAAAAAGTTTAAGACTTATTCGTTCAAGCAGTTCGTACATTTTTTTGTCGAGAAGTTTTTTATTTAGAATTTCCTTCTTTGTTAACCGCTCATCATGAAGTCCACTTCCTGCTTTGGGATGAGTTGTTGGAGTAATTACAGGCTTTTTTAATTTCTGATTTTTTTTAAGTCCATTTGGAAACTTGATTCCATAAATGACACGTTCTCCTTTCTGATACGACCCCCAGATGGAAGTATTAGTTACTCCAGAAATATATCCTCGCACTACCATCTCAATAGGAATAAGTTTTACATTTTTAACAATAAGAACATTGGGATGAGGATTGGAAATAATATGATTTTGAATTATATGTTTTGTTTTATTGAACCAAAACATTGCCAACTGACTGAGTACTTGTCCCTTATGCGGAATGAAACCTAAGTTGCGATCAAACGCAGAAATGCGATCCGTAGAAACAATAATACGTGTTCCGCCCTTAATGTAGAAATCTCTTGTTTTTCCTTGGTATTTCTTACCAAGATTTTTAAGACTGACTGTTTTTATTACTTTCATCAAGATATTGTGTGTAACCCAACTTTTCAAGCTTCTTTGCCTTCTTAACCACGGAATGTTCTAAGTTGCTTTTATATTTAGTCAATTTCTTAAGAAGTTTCTTATCAGAGAGCGAAAGTATTTCTACTGCAAGAAGTCCCGCATTCATAGCGCCATTAATTGCAACGGTCGCAACAGGAATACCCGGAGGCATCTGAACTATCGAGTATAAGGAATCAATTCCCTTCATTGACTTTGATTGTACGGGTACGCCAATAACAGGAAGCGTTGTTATTGAAGCAACCATCCCTGGAAGGTGTGCTGCGCCACCTGCTCCCGCAACAATAATTTTCAATCCTTTTCTGACCGCGGTTTGAGCAAACTCATACAGTCTCTTTGGTGTACGATGTGCAGATACAATAGTGAGCTCGTATGGGACTTTAAAAAACTCAAGTATTTCCGCAGCTTGTTTCATGATTTCAAGATCAGAATCGCTTCCCATAACGATTGCAACTAGTGGTTTTTTCATATATCGAGCAATTTGCGAGCTTTAGTAACTTTTTTTAAACATTGCTTGTAAGAGTCTCCAATGACCGTGAGATGTCCCATTTTGCGAGCAGGTCTTGAGTTTGTTTTTCCGTAATAATGAAACGACACTCCAGGTATTTGTAAAACTTTTTCGAGGCCCTCAGGAAACGAATCGAGCTTTTTTGTGCCAAGAATATTTTTCATAATACTTGTCTTTGCAATCATATCAGTTTTGCCAAGCGGTAGGCCAGTAATCGCACGAATATGCTGTTCAAACTGTGATGTTAGACAAGCTTCTATCGTGTAGTGTCCGGAGTTGTGTACTCTTGGCGCAATTTCGTTAATAAGTACTTTACCATCTTTGGTTAAAAACATTTCTATTCCAAAAACACCCGCGCCCTTGAGACTTTTCATTGTTTTTTTAGCAAGCTTTTTGACGTTTAATTGGATGTTTTTAGAAACACGTGCGGGTGCAATGACTATATCGCAAATATTGTCGTACTGAACTGTTTCAACAACGGGGTATGTTTGAATGTCGCCCTTAGGACTGCGCGCAACCATGATAGCCAATTCTTTTATAAAGGGCACATACTTTTCAACATAGAGATCTTTGTTATTTAATTTTTCCAAAGATTTTTTAATATCTTTTTCAGAGCGAACAACGGCATTTCCTCGTCCATCAAATGCATCAGTTCGAGCTTTTAGTAATAAAGGATAGTTGAATATTTTTGCAGCTTTTACAATGTCGTTGTAGTTTGAAACTTTTTTAAACTGTGCAGTAGGTATAGAGTGTTTTTTAAGAAACTGTTTTTGTATAAACTTGTCTCGAATAATTTTAAGTGTTTTTGGACTCGGATGAACTGTTTTGCCCTTTTTCATTAACTCCAGTAATACCTTATCGCTTGCTGACTCAATTTCAAACGTAATAACATCAACGAGTTTTGCAAGTTGTCTGATTGCCTTTTCATCTTTATAACCAGCAACTATTTGAAAATCAGAAACTTGTCCTGCTGGGCTTTGAGGAGTTGGATCTGTTATTGCAACATAAAATCCCATTTGTTTGGCGCTTAGCGCGAGCATCTTGCCGAGTTGACCTCCTCCAACTATGCCAATTCGAGTATGGTGTTTCATGATCTAGTTTTTGACTTAATTTGTTTAACTGCATTTTTGGTTATTTGAATTGCAAGTCCAATATAATTTTGAGGAGTGAGCTGAGTCAAAATCTCTTTCTCAGTTTTTTTAATGGGAAGTTGTAGAACCCATTCATTCCACGATTGCTTATCAATGTGTTTACCCCGAACTAATGATTTTACCAGCGAATAAGAATTCTTAATGTCAAATTTGCGAAGAAGCGTCTGTACTCCCTCAGTAAGTATTGCCCAGTCCGCACTAAGGTCAGAATCTATCTTATCTACATTTGCCTTTATTCTTGTGAGTCCGCGTAGCGTACTTTTATATCCAATAAGTGAGTACCCAAGCACAGTACCAATGTTGCGAATGACCGTACTGTCTGACAAATCTCGCTGTAGTCGCGATATCATCAGTTTGCTTGCGAGAAATTCTAATAAAGAATTTGCCATTCCCAGATTACCTTCGCTGTTTTCAAAATCGATTGGGTTAACTTTTTGCGGCATTGTCGATGAACCAACTTCATTTTTTTTGACTTCTAGAACGAACCAATGATCACTTATATATCTCCACATATCCTGGTTAAGATCAATCAGTATTGAATTAATGCGTTGATAGGTCTGAAAATAAGCAGAGACGTCGTCATACGGATTTATTTGAGTGGTGAACAAGTTAGGAACTAGTCCGAGAGAGGTAGTGAATTTTTTTGAAAACTGGATCCAATTAACTTTTGGATAAGCAAAGTGAAGTGCGTTGTAATTGCCAACAGCTCCATTGAGTTTTCCCGTCAAGTTTGCTTTTTCAAGAATTAAGATCTGATCATGAAGACGTTGTGCAAAAATCACCAGTTCCTTACCGAGCGTTGTTGGTACAGCAGCTTGACCATGAGTGCGCGCAAGCATTGGTAATGACTTATACTCATCTGCTTTTACGACAAGATTATCAACTATTCTTTTTAAAGCCGGAATACAGACAGACTGAGTTGCTCGCCTAAGCATAAGGCGATACGAAAGATTATTAATGTCTTCTGAAGTAAGTCCAAAGTGAATCATCTCAATAACGTCTTTAAGACTTGTGTGTTCAAGTAACGTTCTTAAAATCTTCTCAACTGCTTTGACGTCATGGCGCGTTTCTTTTTCAAGCTTCTTAACTTTTTCGGCTTGAGAAATTGTTATTCTATTCTCTAAGTTCAGAAGTATGTCGCGTTCTTTTTTTGTAAAACGACGAATAACTCTGGCATCAGAAAGTGTGAGAAGATATTTTGCTTCTATTTCTACCCTTGTTTTGATAAGCGCATATTCAGAGACAAACTCCGAAAGCTCAGAGACATTATCATTGTATCGTCCATCCAAAGGAGTAATTGAAGTTAACATGGATGTATTATAGCACGTAGTTTGTATTATTCTTTTTCTGCGCCAAGAGCTTGAAAGGTAGCAAGCAGTTCTTTAAGTTTTTCTTGCATGAGAGATTCACTTTCTGCCTCAATATTCAGTCTCATTAAAGGTTCTGTGTTTGAGGTACGAATGTTAAATCTCCAGTTAGGATAACTTATGGAAAGTCCATCGAGATCAGAACGCTCTCCCTCCTTATGCGATTGTGCAAATTGTTCGAGAACTTTTTTAACGTCTTCTGATGGAGAAAGTTTGAAATTAAATTCTCCAGATTCGTAGGACGTATGATATTCTTTGACAATTTCAGAAAGAGGTTTGTTTTTTTTCTGTATTATCTTAAGCAAATAAGCAAGTACCATGACCGAGCTTTCTGCTCCACCAGTTGATCTGAAAAAGAAATGACCTGAGGATTCTCCTGCAAAAAAAGATCCTTCTTTAATCATCATTTCCGTTATAAAGGCATGTCCAACTTTGGTAATCAAGCAAGGAGCGTTAAATCTTTTTACTACCTGTTGAACGTTTCTTAAATAGCGAATATCTACAATGATACTTTCGGTTGGCATCTCAGATAATATTTCATCAGCAATCATTGAAGTAATCATTGTGGCTGGGATAACTTCGCCTTTTTCATCAATAAAAAAAATACGGTCCCCGTCTGCATCCGGAGCAATTCCGAAATCTGCTTGTTCCTCAAGAACTTCTTCTTGAAGATCTTTAAGAGTTTCAAATTTTAGAGGGTTTGCTTCATGCGCAGGAAATGTTCCGTCCAGTTTGTCATTCATCTTAATGACCTGCGCAGGAAAGTGGCTAAAAAATTCGTCAAGATACGTAATAGCCATTCCATTGGCGGTATCTGTTACTATTTTGAAATCTTTTATTTTCTCTAAGCCAACAGTTTTAATGGCGCTTTCAACTTCATCTTTTATTGCCGAATCAAGTTGTTTTAAAGAACCTTGCTTTTTCGCAAGTTTGAATTCACCTACCACTGCAAGTTCTTTAACATCTTCCATACCGGTAGGTTTACCTATCTTCAGTAGATGTTTGTCTTGTCTGATGACAAATTTGAGACCGTTCCACTCTTTGGGATTATGAGAGGCCGTGATCATGATACCCGTATCATATCCATAATTTAAAGTTGCGTAGTAGAAGCTAGGAGTTGACAAGAGCCCTCCATCTACAACTTCCGCTCCGTGTTCCATGAGTGTTGTTTTGACAATTTCGAATAGTTGAGGGGTTGAAGTGCGCATATCTCGACCGAGAACAACAGAAAGAGAATCTTTTTGTAGCTTCTGAAGAAAAAATTGATAAATCGCCTTGGTGATAACTACAATAGTTTCTTCGTTTATATCTTTAGGGTAGATTCCGCGCAGATCATACGCTTTAAAAATGTTTGGATTGATATTCATTATTTTAGGTAATAACAACTAAGTATATCAATGGATTCGGACAGGGTATAGGGATTTTTGCCTGTTTTAAGAAGTATTTCTAAGTGTAATAGTTTTTGATAGAAGTTCACAAGATCTTCTTGTTTCCACGCTTTCGCTTGTTGTTCTAGTTTTCCCCGTTGCCATGGAAGTACTCGAGCGGGAAAGACACCTTCTTGAGCGAGTATAAGTTTTCTTACATGGCGAATAAGCATAATGTAAATGAACATTTCATTTTGAGGTGAGGTGAGAGATGCAAACAAATCAAGAAACGCTTTCCTTTTAGTTGGGAGAAATGCATCTAAGAGTTGAAAGATGTTTTTGTCTGCTTTGAACTCCTTAATTTTGGTAGCAAGCGTTGCAATTTTAAGTTCTCTTTGTGAAGATCCGTCTTCCCAGTCGATAATTATTTGTTTTTCATCTTTGGCAATTTCAGCGAGCAAGTCAATGGTTTTATCTTGTCCTTTCCTTCCAAGTTGCTTGTTTAAATTGTCAGTAGTGTAAATTAACTGCTGATCGAATAATGTGTGTACTTCGGAGCCTTGTAGTAGAACGTTCTTCATTTCTGACGCTTTTATTGATTCTGAAACATAACCCTTTTTTTTGTAGTCAGCAAGAAGGTTCTGATACTCTAAACGTGAACGAGCTGAGTCTTCACCACAGTAAATAATTAGCATAGTAGGATTTAGTATATACTAAATATTAGATATTTTTATGTACGACTTAATTTCAATTGGTAACATAACTGCAGACTTATTCTTTGATGGCGAAGAGCTTACTAAAGATCAGGAACGCTATAAACTAGCGATAGGTGGTAAATATTTTGTGGACTCGTTTTATTCAAGCGTTGGCGGAGGTGGAGCGAATGTTGCAATTGGAACAAAACGTCTGGGACTGCGAACTGCAGTGTGTGGATTTGTGGGGAATAATGTTTTTCGACAGATGATACTAACCCGCTTGAGAAAAATGAGAATCTCAACAAAGCTACTATTGTTTAGTCAGAAATATACTAATCTGTCGATTATTTTGAGTACTAAGACTGGAGAAAGAACAATTATTAATCATGAGACGCCTCACGAGCATCTAAAAGAACTTTCCAACTTTCGGAAAAAGTTACAGCGTGCACGTGCGATTTATTTTGGGAATCTGCCTGATGTTTCGTTTGGAGAAAGAGTAGCTTTGCTAAAGAAGTTAAAAAAGAGCGACGTTTTAATTATTGGAAATATCGGCAAAAGAGATTGTTGTAGGCCAAAGCAAGCAATTGCAGAGTACTTAAAGCATATAGATATTTTTATCGTTAATAGGTATGAATTTGCAGAAGTTGTTAGGAAGGATCCAGATATTCTTAATCTTCAGCGAAACATGTTAAAGTTTCTCCCCTCTTTCCATGAGAAGCTCTTAGTGGTAACAGATGGTGGAAATGGTAGTTACGCACATCAGAATGGCGAAGTATATTATCAAAAAGCTTTAACTCCTAAAAAATTAGTTGATACTACTGGTGCAGGTGATGGATACACAGCAGGTTTCATCGCTTCTTATCTTCGTAATGAAGACATAAAGCTCGCTATGAAAAAGGGTGCCCAGTACGCTTCTCGAATAATCGCCAAACTCGGCGCCAACTAAACCCTTTGAAGTTATCAGCACGCCCTTATAGTTCTTGAAATCGTAAAAATCTCCATATTTAGCCACGGTTTGACTTGCGAAGTCAAACTTTGGCTGGGATATAGTTTTTGTTTAAGAGGTAGTATTTCGACGTTCGTTATCGACAATCCAAACTCCGGCTAACGTAAGTAGTGAGCCGAAAATTACTCCCAAAGTCAATTTTTCTCCAAGCAGAATCATGGCTGAGAAAATCGCGCTGATAGGAGTTAGGTATAAAACAACAGACGCATTAACTGGTGAAGTATTTCTAATAAGGTACTGATATAAAAGATAAAATCCTGAAGTCCCAAGAGTTCCCACAAATAGCAAAGATGATATAGCTATAAGGGAGGGAGCCTTAGAATGTAAGCTTGTTTGAAATTCTAAAGGTGTAAGCGCGGCATTTATTACGAGTGTTATTAGCATAAAACCAAACGTTAAGGTAAAGGGTGAAAATTTCTTCTGATATGGTTTTGACAAGACGGTGTATAAAGAAAATGACATGACAGCCAAAAAAACTAGTATATTTCCTGTAAAAGATCCGCCCATCTGATTGCTAGAATTAATAGCCGGTAGAAAGATTATCACTGAAACACCAATAAACCCTAAAAATAGCCCAAATACTTTTTTGAGCGTAAACATTTCTTTTAAAATGAAATAGGACAATATTGCAGTAATGAGTGGGCTTGCCGCGTAGAGCACCTGGCTTGAGATAGCCGTAGTTAAGCGAACTCCAAACGCAAAAAGAACAATATTACCAACCCCAAATAACGAAACAACAAGAACTTCTCTTCCTGCCCTTTTAATACTTTCCCAACGCTTTATCAATAGCGGCAATAGAATTGTAGTCGCTATAAGAAATCTAAAAAAATTAAATGTAAAAGGAGAAAATTCTTGAAGAGCAATTTTAATTATAACTCCATTGGAACCTCCTAATAAGGCGGTAACTATTATAAGGAAAAAACTATTGTGGGAGAGTTTTTTTAGCATGTTAGTCCATTTCGTCGAGCAAGTTATGACCTGTCATATCGCTTGGTTTGGGGATATGAAGGAGTGCGAGAATGGTTGGTGCAACATCAGCAAGTATTCCCGTTTGTAACTTTACTAACCTTCCTTGAAATTTATTACTTATCGCAATAAACGGAACAGGATTAGATGTGTGCTCGGTAGAAATTTCACCAGTTGAAGGGTTGATTTTCTCTTCAACATTGCCGTGATCTGCCGTTACAAGAACCGTCACGTCCTCGATAAGAGCAGCTTTAATCAACTTAGCAAGACACTCGTCAAGTGTTTTAATGGCTAAAACAGAGGCTTCTATACTTCCGGTGTGTCCTACCATATCTGCGTTGGCGTAGTTGACGAGAATAAAACCGTATTTTTGCTCTCGGAGTTTCTTAATCAAGGTATCAGTAAGTTCGACAGCAGACATTTCTGGTTTCTTATCATACGTGGCAACTTTGGGAGAGGGAATAATAATTCGATCTTCACTTGGAAATGTATTTTCTCGAAGACCGTTAAAATAATACGTTACAAAACGTTCTTTTTCTGATTCAGACATTCTTAATTGGTGAATACCACGCTCCGCAAGAACTTTTCCGAGAGGAAGCGCTACTGGATTGGGTGGAAATGCAATTTGAGTGGGAAGTAATTTTTCATACTCGGTCATGGTTACAAAAAAAAGATCTTCTATTTTGGGTCCGCGTTTAAAAGGAGGATTGGTAGGAGCCGCTTCCTTGATATGACTTTTAGTATATTCGACCTGGTAAGGGTCAAAGGACCCTATTTTATTTGCATCTTTTTCAAAATTATCCAATACAAATGCTTTTGTCAGTTCTCTTGGTCGATCAATACGATAATTGAAAAAAATAACCGCGTCACCTTTTTTAATAAGAACTGGTTGACCTGTTTCGCCAAGAATAGTAGTCGGTTCAATAAATTCGTCGGTTTTACTCTGTTCGTATGCTGCAGTAATTGCCTCTTCAGCAGTTTTTGCAGTTCTTTCAGATCCTTTGGTGAGTGCGTTATAGGCTCGCTCAACGCGATCCCAACGTTTGTCTCGATCCATTGCGTAATAGCGACCCACAATTGACGCAATGGTCCCAATCTTTAAATCGTTAAGCTTGTCTTGTAGGACTTTAACACTGGTTTGGGCTGACTTTGGCGGAGAGTCGCGACCGTCAGTAATCAAATGTATATATGCTGCTTTAACTCCCTGTTTGTGTGCGAGAGATAACAGAGCGTATAAGTGTTCTGCGCTTGAGTGAACCATTCCTTGACCCACAAGACCAAGTAAGTGTAGATCGCCATTGGTTTTTTTAACGTGCTTAATGCTTTCAAGAAAGACAGGGTTTTCATAAAATGATCCATCAGCAATGCTCATATTAATTCTTGGAAGGTCCTGATAAACTACGCGACCTGCTCCTAAGTTGAGATGACCCACCTCGGTATTGCCTACCTCGCGTTGAGGTAGACCAACAGCCTCACCTGAAGCTTTAAGCGTGGTATTTGGATAAGAGTAAATGAAAGAAGTGATCGACTCTGGTTTTGCGATAGATATGGGATTTCCTTTTCCTGCTGGAGCGTTTCCATAACCATCCAGTACGACTAGAATTACAGTATTCATTATTTTCAAGTAATTATAGTAGTTTCTTATTAAGGTAGCAATACGCAAGACCACATGCGATAGCATCAACCTCATCATCAATCATTTTTGATAAATGAGGAATTTTACACGTAAGCTCTAACATTTTTTTCACTGATTTTTTATCAGCGACACCGTTGCCGGTGATGGTTTGTTTTATTTGAAGAGGTGCAAGTAGGTGAATTGGGATATTTTGTTGAGCTGAAAGAAGTTGGACTACCCCTTGGGCTTGACTCACCGCAATCACCGTCTTTTTATTTTTGAAAAAGAACAGTCGTTCCATGGCAATAGCATCTGGTTTATGTTTTTGAATTAATTTCTCGATTGTCTCGTAAATTTCTTTCAATCGATTTTGATGAAGTTCTTTAGAAGAAGTTTTTATAAGACCCGAAGTCTGATAACTAACTTCTGAATTATGATATTTAATCAGCGCGTAACCAGTTCTTTCAATTCCTGAGTCTAAAGCAAGAACGATCATGGAGATAGTATAGAAAACTTATTAGAAAATATCTTCATCCTTTTGATCGGGAAAACCTTCGAAGTGTGTTAATCGATAGTTAGAACGAAATAATTCGACGCTTTCCATGATGTACGGGTCAGCATCCTCAAATAGTGCGGGGAGTTTATTAGCAAGTAGAATAGCTAATCCCACAAGTTGTTTTGCATTAACTTGTGCTTGTTTGCTTCCTCTCACTGGTCGCAAAAGTGTCCAATCAATACCAGGGACAACAACTCTATTTATTCCACTGTCATATATATGACCTAGATCTCTAACATCAGCGATGTTTGTTGGGGCATACCAATTTCCTGCAACAAAAGTACTGTAATCTGTAGAGAACGTTCCAATACACAATCCAGCAGGTTTACCGTTAAATTTAAACACGATCACTGGACTGTGGGCTTCAGTAGTCATGGCAAGACATCCGTCTTTTTTCAAGGCGTCTTTCAATCTTGGTTCGGCAAGATAGCAAAGATCTTTATCTTTTGTAGTCACGGTTACGCGGGCCTTATTTTGTGTTACTTTCTCAGAAGGTTGCTGACTTAAAAGTACGCCGAGCTGAAATGTATTGGTTGTCCGAAGCTGTTCTGGAGCATCTTGCGTTATTCCTAAAATATACTGAAAACCTTCACTTCTTAAAATATGAGGAACTTCGTCCTCACTAAATCCTGTTTTGATTATTTCATCGCTAAATTTAATACTTTCTTCGGTTGAAAGAAGTCTGTTTAAGAGCGATAAGTAGTAATTTTGCAGCTCAACAGGTACAAGAGATCTAAATTGAGCCAGCATCAAAGATCTCTCATTGAAGCTGAGATTTGAAAATCTACTGCCTAGTTTGCGTGGATTTACCGTAGATTCAATGGGAGGTCTTGAAGTTTCGATCATATTTTTAACCTTAACAAAGAGATGGAAGATGGTCCATTAGTACGTCTCGACTTAATATATTGCTACACTTACATCTGACGCCTATCAACCCCGTAATCTTCAGGGGGACTCGTAGGGATTTTTAATCTTGGAGTATACTTCGCACTTGAGATGCATTCAGTGCTTATTAAGTAGGAATCTAGCTACCCAGCGCTGCTTCTGTAGAAACAACTGGTATACCAGGGATTCCTTCTTTCCGGTCCTCTCGTACTGAGAAAGAGCCTCCTCAAAAATCCA
>CAYHIW010000006.1:0-25731 GCA_964356745.1 uncultured Gammaproteobacteria bacterium
CGACGTTTGCCGTAAGTTCGGCTGTATACTCAATATTTGCGCTCAGAATTTTGCCTATTTGTCTGAAAGTGCTCGTACTTGAGATATTGGGATAGGTCCCAACTACGGCACCAGTAGTTTTGTTTTTAATAGTTAGCGTATAAGACCGAGTTCCTCCTCCACAACCAGCACCCCAATTTGTCGGTGGAGTCCAGAATACGTAGGCATCTCTTGTTTGAATGTAGGAGTCGGTTTTACCGGCATCTTCAAACACACCGGTTATAGTTGGTGCCGTCGGGGCCTGACAAACATTAATGCCAACATTAACTGAAAAATCAGAGTTGTAGCTACATGCTGCAGCTTGGATGGTAATACTATAACTACTACCGTTGCTAAAGTTAGGATAGTTATAAAATCGATTATTTGACATGCCTTGCAGAGTGGTCCACGAAAATGTTTTTCCATAAGAAGCATTATTTTGAGGATTACACGTTCTACTTGTTAATTCTGGAGGGTTTTCTGAAAGATCGAGCATTCTTCCGTTTTCACACATGAAAAGTTTGTACGAAACATTGGCATCTGCGTTTGAGGGGATGTTCCATCCTACCCAGTGTGCTCCCGGACTCGTTTGATAACCTCCACTAACAAGAGCACCATCCAGATAAATTTTATTTGGGGCTTGAGGAGGGGCAGTTACCTGAACAAAAGAATCGGTTGCGCTACTTACCTGATTACATGCGTTGACGTGGTGAGTCCAGATATGATATCGCCCAGCTCCTCCAAATCGATAATCCCACGAAGTTGTACCGTTTGGAATTCGACCCGTACATTCGTCTCCTTGATTATCTTTGCCACCAGGAGCATTGCATACAGGCGTGAAACCTGAAGGGCTTTCATCATCTGTTATATCTCCAGGAGCATTTACACGAAGTATTGTTTCTTTTCCTGAAGGTGGACGATCCCAGCGTATTGGAAATCGTCGATTAGGACAAAGTGGGGAATCGCTAGGGAAAAATCCATCAGGTCTAAGTCCTGATGGTCGTCTAGGTGCCGGACAGGACTGAACACAAGCAGCTCCACTCTGATTATATTCATTACAACAACCAAGAACATACATATTGGGATCTCGAGGAGAGCTTGTATCTTTGGCACAAAATGTATATTTGCAACGGCCATTATATCGTTGTCCGCTACAGCACTGAGAGTCAGAACTTGCGGCTTGATTACCAGAAAGACAGCTGGGTTGATTGGCAGCTTTACTCCACGAACACCCCTGATCAGTAAGAGCGTATGTGCTATTTCTGATTGAACAGTTGTCTGGTGTATCAAAAAAACAGCTTTGTTCAGTTCCTACCGATCGAACACACTGACTAGGGTTTGTGGCGTTGTTATCACAAGTCATTGCTTGTGTTCCTGTTTGTGTAAGGGGAGCACTCTGACACACGTCTGGATTAAAACTTACATTACATCGTTGTGGACCAGAATAGACGGGTCCTGTTGGAGTAGGGCCTGGGGCTTTGACACATTGATAAGATGATGGCCACGGAGTTTGAGCGTTAGTAAAAGTAGGTAAGAAGTATAGCCAGGCAAAAATTAATACTAATAATAGAGTTGTCCGACTATAGGAACGCATGATTTTTTCTGGGCCTCAAATCCAAATGATAACAATGCTCCGAGACCTCGATGATTTCGTATCATCGACACAAAGATCTTATGTTGAGTTTGACATGTCGCAAGATAAGAATCAAGTCCAGATGGTAGAGATGTGCTTACTAGTCGAAGTACCACTAGATGGTTGATTTGTAAAAAAGAATCGAGATTTACCGAGGTGATCGTTCTGCAGCCGTTTGAGCCGTTGCATATAAGGAGAGAGTCGGTATTTTGAAGATTTGAAAAGCCGGCTTTAACTAAGAAAGGATAACGAAACCCTAAGAATATAGGATAACTGACCTTTAAAAATGTCCGATTATTTTTTTGCTCAAACCCATCATATCTTACCGTTATGTCAACACCTTTGAGTACGCCTTCGCTAAACGTTCGCGCACAGCCATCATCTTGTTCGGTTGTACCTGGTTGACAGTCTCTAAATCCGAGCGAGTTAAATGAAAGTATGATGAAAAGTTCAATAACAACAACGATTAAAATAAGACCCAAACAGGTAAGTAGTATAAATCGCAACATTTTTACGTAATTTCAGTATACACTTTTTCGTAGTTTTCAACCATTTTCTCAACCGAGAAAGTTTCGACGATATGTTGACGACAATCTTCTGGACTGATTGTTTTAATTTTCTCTAGCGCTTCACTAAGTCCGTCAACACCTCTCTCGTAAGGAACCATAAATCCTGTTTTGCCATCTTTGATAATTTCTGGCGCTGCTCCTTTGTTAAATGCGATAACTGGAGTGCCACATGACATTGCTTCTGCCATAACGAGTCCAAATGGTTCTTCTTGATTGACCGTCATGAGAAATGCGCTTGCTCCCTGATATAGTTTTAAAATTTCTTCAAAGGGAACAGATTGCTCACGGGTTGGGTTACCTACAAACTGGATCTTTTCATTAAGATAGGGTTCAACATCTTTTTTATAGAACTCAATGTCTTCAACTGGTCCAGAAATATACAGTTTGCTACCTGTTTTTTGAGCAAGTTGAATTGCTGTTTTAACTCCCTTAGGATCTATAAACGTACCGTCTTTATTTCTTCCCTTTGGAAGTCTACCCAACCAAAAAAGATAGTCGCTTTTTTCTTTTTGAAATGAAAAAAGAGACGTGTCAACACCGTTATACACCGTCTTAAAAATCTTCCCCTGTTTCATGAGATTTTTGTAAGAATCTGAGAGAGCGATGGTCTTAGTTTTGGGAAACTGAGAAAGAATTTCGTCAATATAATAATCGTAGACTGCGTGTAGGGTAGTGATCATGGGAGTTTGAATCTCATTCTCAACAATAAAAGGGAAAAAGTCAGGATACGTATGATTGTGAATTACATCGAAGTTGGATTGAAGCTCGACAATTTTTCGAGAAAGTTGCATAAGCGTTGCAGTCTGTCTTAGATATTCATTTTCAACAGGATCTAGGTCGATCCACGCTTTGGGAATAATAGGAATGACCTCAACTCCTGGTACAGAACTATCACCCGTTCCTAATAACGTTACCGCATGGCCTTTGTCTGCAAGTCCTTTAGTCAGCTGAAAAATGATTCTCGATCGTGACGCAAACTCATCCGGAGCAACTCGTCGTTTCAAAGTAGATACTGTTAAAATTTTCATTGTCTTTGTTTTACAATTGATAAGTATTGTTTGGTTGTGTATTTGAATTTTTTGTAAATATCCTCAAACTGGGTTGCCATTTTTTCCCAGGTAAATCGATCTCTCACTGTCTCGTACGCTTTTTGACCCATCTTCTTTCTCAGTTCATCGTTTCCAAGAAGAAGGTTCACTTTTTCTGCAAGCGCTTTACTATTTCTTGCTTTAATAAGATATCCGTTCACTCCATCTTTTACAATCGAAGCAATGCCACCAGTTCGAGTTGCAACCACCGGTTTTTTAGCGGCCATTGCTTCGAGAATCACCAGTCCAAATGGTTCATTCCATGTACTCGGTGTCACAAAAACATCACAGCGTTTATAAAATGCTCTAAAGCCAATTTCATTATCTGGCTTCATGTATCCAAGAATTCTCACATTAGAAAGTTTGAGATCTTTGACCAGTTTCTCAAGATGGGATTTTTCTGGACCGTCTCCAAGAATAAAAACCTCGGCCTGTATTGATCTGGCTGCTTTGATAAGAATGTCTACGCCTTTATGTTTCGTAAGTCTTCCTGTAAATAAAACCATCTTTTTGCCGGACATTTTAAATTTACTATCTATTTTCGCCATCTCTTTTGAATAGTCTTTGTTAAATTCATCGATGTCAACGCCGCCCAAAATGGTTCTTGTTTTGCGGGACAGATCGTAACCGAACATATCGAGATACCAATGACGGGTAAAACTACTGTTTGCCGTAATATACTGGGCTACCTGGTTTGCATCATTGATAAGCCCCACGAGTCGTTGATCTCTCGCGAGATAGTGTAGGTCGCTTCCATGAGTCGTGATAATGAACTTAATTCCATATAAAACTTTTACAATACGAGCAACCGGTGGAAGAAAGGCAGTATGAAATACGTGCATGATCTCGGGTTCAAATTCTCTTACCGCTTTGAGGGTAGTGTTTACGTAGCTTGTGTAGATTTCACCGATTTCAGTACCTCTCATCTCTTCATATTTTTTCGCACCTTTTAGTTCTGGATTGCCAACAAAAATACCCATTTGCGGGACATTAACGTTGTAGTGAATAATTCCTGGAAGTTTGCGTTTTTCTGGCGCAACAATTGCTACGGTGTGACCACGTTTTGCCAAGTGAAGGGCGAGATGTCGAAGCCAGCTACCACTACCGTTGCCCCAAAGAGGAAACATGTGGAGAAACATGATACGCATGGATTAATGGTTAATAGCTAATTGTTAATGGTTAATTGTTTGACTGCCTCGATAAAAACATTTTTCACCGCTTCTTTTTCTTCTGAGGTAAAGTCTTGCAATACGTATGTTTCACCCTCCGAAGCCTTGGCGGAGGATGGTCTATTATCAATACCAAAACGGAGTCTCCAGAATTCGTTGGTGTCGAGCGTTTGTTCAATCGAAATTATGCCATTGTGTATCTTGGGACCAGTTGCGAACTGTAATTTAAATTTACCAAAAGGAATATCTAAGTCGTCATGAACAACTACGATTTCACTCGGAGAAAGACCGCGTGAGTTAAGAGTGCTTTGGACAAATCCCCCAGATTGATTCATGTAGCAGGAAGTTTTGAGTATTTGGTATTTAGTATTTAGTATTTGGGAATTTTTATTGACGAAGTCGATAAACATGTGCCCGACATTGTGACGATTCTTAAGATACTTAACGCCAGGATTCCCAAGACCAATGATAAGTTTCATATTTAGGTAATTATATACACTATAAAATGGTAAATTGAGATATGTCAAAGTATGTTCCAGACATTTCTACGCGCCGATGGGTGATTCTTTCACCTAATCGACTCATACGTCCTGACGAAAACGGTAATAAAAAAAAGAAAAACGCATGTCCTTTTTGTCCGGGGAATGAGGATCAGGCGCCGGATGAATTATATCGAGTAGGGAAGGGCGAGAAGAATAAAAAGGGTTGGAAAGTGCGAGTCGTCAGTAATCGATACCCGATAACAGATATTCATGAAGTTATCATCCACACACCAGACTGTAACACTGATCTTAAAGATCTCTCAGAATCTCAGTTCAAACTCATTCTTGAGACGTATAGGAGCAGGTTCAATGCTCATAAAAAAGACGGGCAGGTACTTATATTCTGTAATCACGGCGAGCATGCGGGCGCTTCAATCGCACATTCCCATTCGCAGTTGGTGGTTATTCCATCCCAGATAAATTTGGATCTTCTGAACAAAGAGCCTCTTAATAATATTGTATCTGAGGATAAACACTTCTCGGTTTATTGTCCAGATTTTTCTCAGTGGCCATATGAGCTCTGGATCTTACCCAAAAAAGAAAAAACAGTTTTTGGAGACAGTACCGATGCAGAGATTGATAGTCTGTCTGACATTCTTAAAAAAACTTTGATGAGACTACATGAAATCTATAAGAAAAATGATTTTTCGATTCCGTTTGGATACAACTTCTATATCAATCCAAAAGAAGGTTGGTATTTGAGATTAACTCCCCGATTTACACATCGAGCGGGACTCGAACTTGGTACGGGGCTTTCGGTCAACATAATCGATCCAATCGAAGCGGCACTTGCATATAAGGGAATTGATACTAAAATGCAGGATGTTTTATCAAAACTCCAACGAAGATTTTAGTGTATAGTTAAATCCATGCAGACTGCCGATCAGTTCCGCACTTTAATAGAGACAGAAATTCTTAAAATTATTCAGAAATTATCTCGTGATTCTAGTACTGAAGAGGAAAAACTTCGTCAGATTGCATCAATTGCTCTAGAGCTTATTAAACCTGGCATGTCTATAGAAGAACTATATCAGAATGCGGTAAAACTTGATGATAAAGAACCAGCGCTTGCGCCTGTTGTTTTTTTCGTAATGAAAGAGTACGAAAAAACACACGAAAAAAAAGCTCTCGATGTTGTTAGTAGTTTAATCCGAAATGGTAAGTATGACGATGCGCAGCATGCAGTAAAAAAAGTATTAGAATTTAAAATTCATAATTAATTATCATGGCTGAAGTTCCACTACCTCCACCGAAACCTCGTATTCATCGAACTCGACCAGGTGGAGTGCGTGGCGGAGCTGCCCGCAAAGATGCAGAATTAAACCCCAAAGAAAAAATAGATTCAGAAAAACCAGAAAGCGGAAAACCTATTACCAATCCTAATGATGAAGGAACGAGAGTTGATGTTAAAGATGCTGCGGACATTGGCGTTCAACACCCAGAGCTTACTCGTGATATGTTGGAGTTAATTCGAAATGGAGGTGACTTAGGTAAAGCCCTCGAAAAAAAGGGAAATTTAATATTAAATGCAGCTGAAGGGGATGGTCAGCAGATTGCCCTTGGATTAGATATAACTCTGGAGGGGCTTAAATTAAGAAAACAGACAATAATGAGCGAGAAGAAACAAACGCAGGAATCTCATGCTAAACTTCAACAATTAAATCAAGAAATTGAAAAATTGCAAGCCGTTAGAAATAGTAATAAAGTAAAAATTTCAGAAAAAGAAATTGAGCTGCCAGTTGAAAATCAGGTGGAAGATTTTGTGGGTTTTTTATACAAAGCTGCAGGACCTGATTTCACTTCACAATTTGACAATTTGAGACCGTATTATAGAGAAAACAATATTCCCTTCATGTCTGCTGCGCAGTCTTTATGGGAGAAAGCGATAAAGAGTAAGGATTTTAGACGAAAATGGGTGGACGGATTACAAGAGGCTGGCTTGCCAATAGGAGATGTAGTAGCTACAAATGAGGCTGCTAAATCTCAGCATGTAAAAGATGTAAGACAAACAGCCGTAAGGATTCCTTTAAAAGTTGGGGGAGCAGTTAGTCTCCTGGCGCTTCTTTCTATCTATACGAGCATGAAGAAAGAAAGCTCTTCTGGTCAGAGATAAATAACATTGACAATGGTTTATACAACCCCTACATTTAATATATTAATAATTTATTTGTTTAATATACATATATGAAGATTCCACAAGATGTAAGGGACTTCCTTGAGTCTTTATTAACGGATGCAAACATGCTTTTTAATGAAGATAGCGCAAAAGAAGAGATGATAAAAGAACTCTTTGCGCGGCTTGATAGCTATCTTGCAACAACGATTGCAGAGAATATGCCCGATGAACATCTCGATGCTTTTATTAAAATGAATGAAGATGGTAAAACGCGAGAAGAAATAGAGGCTTTTATTAAAGATAAAATGCCTAATGCTTCAGAAATTTTTGCTAAGGCATTTGCTGATTTTCGCGATATGTATTTGAGAAACATTATGGTTTCACGTAATGCACCTGAATAATGACAGAGTTACACCCTGATTTATCTAAGCCAGTTCGAAGGCCGGGATCTCCAGTCCGGCCAATATCATACCGTGCAGAAAGCGGTTTATCAAATACCGAGATATCTCCCATAGAACGTACGCGTGACGAGATAAGAACTTCATTTAAGGACGCCTATTCTTTCATGAAATCAGAAGGAGTAGGCGGAAAATTATTACCACAAGAGCAAGAAAAGTTGAAGATAATGGAAGAATACGTAGGTGAAATCATTGATAAAGATAAATCATATATCACTGTTAAATCAACCGATGCAAAAGATCCATCACTGCAATATGGTACAAGAGAAGGAATTCCTGTTGACGGTCTCATTGCTTTTATCCAGCGAAAATTAAGCGAAGACACATTAAATATAGACACAAAAAAACAGTTAGAAAAATCGCTTATTGTTCTTCTAGATAATAAAAAGTTATTTCATCAACGGAAGAAGCCAATCGTTTATCAAGCGCGTGTTTATAAAGAGCGTGATGCAATAGCCGCCGATCCATCACGAACAACGGGAGATGCAAAAAAAGATTATGATAAAGCAGCAAAAGAATTAGAAGAAAGAGAAGAGTTGGTGTTTCCATCCAAAACAAAACAACCAAAAACACCTTTGCCAACGCCAAAGCCCGAACCAACTCCGGCACCAGTTGAACCTTCTGAACCATCTTCTCCTGAACCCGCTCCTCTGCCTGTTCCTGAACCTTCTCCAGAACCCACCCCCGAACCAATCCCCACCCCCGAACCAAAACCGCCAGAAGAAGTCAGGCGAGAAATAGTTGTTGCTAATAGAAGCGGAGATCTTTTTAAACGTGCTCGGGAAGTTGCCGAGGACAAGCTAAGAGGAATGCTCAGAAGCAGAAATATTTTCAGATCCATTAAGTACAGGCTTGCTGAAGAGTATTACAGACAAAAATTTACTCGTCAGGCATATAGCGCAATGCTTGAAAATAACAATGCTTATCTCGAGATGGATGCCGTTCGAAGTAGATTGAGAATGGGTAGAAATCTAGAAGTCAGAAATGCTTCAGCAAATCAAGCAGATGAAGTATCTGCAGGTTCTGCCAAAGTAGATCAAGTAAAAATGGGAGAGACATTTGCAGGAGAGCATATTACAAGACTTGCAGAAGGGCCATTGAGAGATGCGATTATTCGAGATATTATTAGTCCTTCCATACGAGGGGAAATAGCCGATAGGGGTGAGCTTCAACAAAGATTGAGGTCTTTTATTAGCGTTCATGAGAGCGATCCTATTGTCCGAGAACTTTTTGGATCTGACGCTACTCAATATGGAAGAATTGCAGAATATTTCGCGACAGATCTTTTGGAAATGTCTCAAGTAGTTCAAACTGATATTGCAGCAAATAAATATACCCTTGAGACTATGGATCGTCATATCGATGTAACATTTGCCAATATGAATTGGGCAGCTGATACAAACGGTTCGTTGGGAGGGATCGATCTAAGTAGAACAGACCGTTTTGTACGATGGGCGCAACGACGAAAATTGACAGGAGCAATTTTCAATCCTGCCGTGATTGGTGCAGGTTCGTCGTTGGCAACTTTTGCGTTATTGCGTGTTCCTAGTTTGGGTTTGAGAGCTGCAACAAGCATTGCAACACCGGGTGTTGGAATGTTTTCCGGAGGATTATTTGGTGCATTTAGAAGAAGTTACGATCTAAAGGTGGATCGTGCTGCTCATCAAGTTGAGATGGCATATGGGATGGAGATTCCAGACAACGCTCGCAGACGACAAAAAATTGAACGATTTGCATATGAAACAGCGTCTGTAGATCAGCTTATAAATGGGGGTGGAATAGATCGATCAAGGGAACGAGAGAGAGCGGGTATACCTACATTATTGGGTAGGCTCGACCAAGAGGAAGCGCGATTTGATCTTATCAGTCGAATTGCAGAGATTGAAAGCAGACTTGATTACTCTGCAATGCGCAAAGTAGATCTTATTACCTTTGGATCAAGAACTCAAGTTGAACAAGGTAGATTGGCTTTGCTTCGAACTGTCGCTGAGGGGAAACGGGCACTGAGAGAGCATGGTATATCAGATGAGCGAATTGAAATTGTCAAAGCAGCTTTGATAAGTCAATTTGATTCAGATAGAGCAGAAAAGAACAAATCTTTTAGAAGTTATAGAATCAAAAGTTCTTTACGTGCGGGTGCGTTTGGTAGCGTTGTAGGACTTGGATCGGGTTTAGTAGTGCAGGAAGGTTTAGCGATTGGAATGCGATCAAAAGGAGTCTCTGTTGGCGAAACGGTTCTCGAGAAAATTCCATTTATTAAAAATTTCGTGGGTGCAGATAGACCAAGTGGACAATCAGTAGAGGTTTATCAAGATATTTTTCGAAAAGGTGGTGCGGTAAATGTTTCCGATCAGTTTGAGTTGCGATTTGGTTCTCAAGATCACAGTTCTGAGCTGATTGATCTTCGTAGCGGAAAGTCTGTTTATCCTGATGCGGATTTTTTTATCCAGCCAAACGGACATATAAAAGTAGTAGGCGATTGTCCATCGCAACTTAAAGAGCTTTTTAGCGATCAAGGATTTGACGTTGTCGATGGTCCTGTAAAACAAATCGATAAAACTATTACGCGTACCCCTTCGATTATTGATCAATCAACGGGTCATAAAACACACATACCACAAGGTACTCAGTGGGTTGAAGATAGGACAAATCCTGGAAAATGGAATTTGGTAGAGAAAAGCGACGCAACTAAAGTGTTAGTACATGACGCTGTATTTGATGGCAAGGGAAATGTTATCGGCTATGATAGAGCTGGATCAACCGCGGAATTGGAATTCAAAAACGACCTTTTACGCAAAGAGTTGGTAACTGGTAGTGAAGCGATAGAAGAGTTTAGAAAGTTTTCTACGCCCATTGATCATAAGGAATGGTATGGATATAACACCCCTTTTTCAGAAAGAAATGAACTCACCGCTTATAACTACAAACAAGGAGACACTCTTATCTGGGACATGAGCAAAATGAAACTGAGTATTCAGGATGGATTAGATCCTCGAGAGCTTAACGTTCAAGATGTGATTGCCAATCATCAGTCGGGTTTCGCATTTGGGCTACCTGGACATGATAACGAAGTTGTTTGGATTCCTGACGGAGCTGACGGTACCTGGGATGGACTTCTACATATGGATCCCAACAGCACGTCTGAAATTTTACTGCCAAATGGAGATAAGACAACGCTTGGTGAATTAAGCCGCCTCTTAGTAAATCAGCAAGAGCTTGCTAAGTATCCTGATGGATCACTTGCCACAGAGTTGTTTGATAGACGCGAAGTTTTTAATTTGGGAGTAGATGGAAGAATGGGGTATATACACGCAGGTCGGTTGGTTGATAGGGAAGGACAGATGGTATTTCAAAGCTTTGCAACCGCACGCGGATCATCAGCTCCACAAGTAGAGGTCGTTAAGGAGTTTGAGTCATTTTTCAAACTGCGCCAAGAGATACAAAAATCAATTCCAACATGTGAATTAATTCCAAGAGAGATAATAGTTGAACCACCTCCGATTATCCCAATTCCATTTGTACCACGTTGGCCACTTGAACCACTTGAGAAACTAGGAGCTCCGTTTCCAATGTACGGAGGTGAATATGGGTACGGTGGATTTGGCCTTTTAGGTATGGATGGATATCAAGAGCGATTTTCTCCAACGATTCGTAAGAATTCAAAGGCCAAATTAAATGAGGATGAAGAAGTTAATCTATATTTTGATTCGTTAGATAAAGAATACAAAGTTGAATTAGAAAAATTGATTGAAACGGTTGAAAAGCCTATGTCTTCAAAAACTCGTGCGGCAATACTAATTCCCGCATATCAAGAGGGTAAGAATATTAAAAAAACTCTTCAACAATTTCTCAACCAGAAAGATCAGGATGGAAACCCAATCGATCCAAACACATTTGAAATAATATTATTAGACAATCATCTTGTGTCTGACTTAAGGGATAATACTGAAGCGGAAGTTGCGAGTTTTTTAACAGAGCATCCAGAAATCAATATTGTCTATATTCATAAAGCAGTTACAGAGGCAGAAAGAGGTGTTGGTAGGGCAAGAAAATATGCCGCTGACATTGCATTGCTTCGTTCTTCAAAGAGAGAGCGCAAAGACGGTGAATTAATTCTTGTAAGTCAAGATGCGGATCTGGATGGATTAAACGATATGTATGTTCATAATATTGTCGGTGCGTTTGACGCAGACGCAATGATTGATGCAATTGCGGGAAGATGGAATCTTTCAGAGGAAGCATTAGCTAAACCAAACGTTCGAGCTGCGCAAAGGTTATGGTATATTTTTGACAGAGTAGTTGCTCGAGATGCTGTTGGAACGCCAGAAGAACGTGAACAGCGAGCTCCAGGATTAGTCGGTCGTAATGCCGCGTTTAGATCGTCAATTTTTGCTGCGATTGGAGGTTATAATCCCGAGGCAACTCTTGCTGAAGATCTCGAGATAGGATGGATGATTCATGCAGCAAGAAGATACGAGTCTTCTCATACTAAATATTTAAATACGGCTGAAGTTGTGTCAAATCCAAGGAGATTTATTGCGTCTGTTGCATCGGGCGTGCCACTTATACAAATGTATGGAAGTTTTCATGAAAATACTGAATTACGGGCGCTTGATAACTCTACTGTATTAAGTCGTATTCCAGATGATTTTATTCCTAGTAAATTCGAGCATGAGGTAAATGCAATTATTCAGTCATCCCAAAATGGTCAGTATCAGTATTTGGATGACAAGTTTGATGGATATTTAAATAGAACGCTTGAATTTATGGGACTTGTAGAGGGAAGAGATTACGAAATGACCGCGGGCGTTTTTAGTTTTATCGATTCAAAAAGATTTGAAACAACCTTGGGTTTAAAAAAAATCGATGCACAGACACCAACGGAACCACTCTAAAACTTAATTAATTACGCCGCTTCATCAAACTTTTCAAGTTCTTTTACGGCTGCATTGATTTCAGATTCTGTAATAAAAGGAATATCTTTGTGTTTAATTTCGTCACCTTCCTTATATGTATATATAGAGCGTATGCAAAGTTCGTTTTCTGACTTAGTTGCAATCATCCATGATAGAAACGGTCGATTACTCCATTCCAGCCAATGCGCCATTACTTCTTCATCTTGAGGGGAAGGGGTGACGTTCCATTTTGAGCCAAGTTGTGACTGATGTACGTGACCACTCACTACCATGCGATTATATTGACTAAGACCTGTTGCGTGGGCTACGGTAAGACCGTTACGATCGTAAAGTTCTTGATCGTGTTGAGTTGTGTGTTTTTGAAGATTGTCATAATTGTTTGATGGGACAGCAAACGCGCCGAAAAGCAGAAGACTGTTTTCGTTATGTAAGTAAGGTAAACCCTGTACGATAAAGGCAATCTCACGATTTAGTTCGTTTGCTTTTGAAGCAATACGGTCAATCATGGCGTAGGTAACATTGCTAAGAATGACAACCGGTTCATCACGTTTGATAAGCGGATGGTCGGTATCTAAGAGGAGTTGAGATGTTTCCAATAGAGAAGCAAATGAATCGGTAAGATCAATTTCGGTTTCGTTTGCTAGTCCGGTTGAGTAGTCGACGAGTTGATCGGCCACTTCGTAAGGATCAGTAGATGTAACTTTTTCTGGATCTTGTTCTTCATTAGGCGCTATAAAAGGAGAGAGGAATTCCAAAAGCTCTATTTTTTCTACCTCAAGTCTATTTGCAAGATCAAGATTTCTAAAAACTTCAGGACTATTTATAAATACTGCTTCTGCATCGGTCAGCTGACTGATAATTTGAGACGATTTTTCTCCAAAGATTTTTGCAAACCACTCAATTGTAGATATGTTATGGTTAAGCAGATTCCAATCAATGACTTGTGATTCGAGATTGATATGAGCATGTAATATGTCATAAATAAAAAGTTTTACGCTATCGATAGGTTCTTTCTGGGATTGATTAAAGTAACGATTGTAAATTTCAAGCGCTGCATCGGTGCTAAAGTTTTGCGCATTAACACCTATGTTTTGAAATAGCTGCTTTTCCCCTTCGGTAAATGAGCGCGATTGAAATGAATCATTGAGGTTTTGAGCCCAAGCCTGTATTTGATCTTCAGGCGAAGACACTGAAGAATTTTGCCAATAATTGTTTCGTTCAGAGCGGGATGCTTGTTCAAACGGAGTGTAATCACGATCTTCAAACGAGAGAATGGAGTCGATATTTAATTGTGTAATTTCATTGTTGGGATGTAATGACGATCCACCAATTAACAATCGTGTTTGAAGCCCAATGTGAGGAATGGGAGGCTCATATTCGACCTGGGAAATATTCTCAATCATAACCTATAGTATATCATACACCTGTTATATTTTCACGTTGACAATTGCTTGGGGGTTCACTATTGTTATATGTATATATAAGTACTATTATGGGAGCTTCATTTACACGACTACTTAAGGATCATAAAATTCTTCCCGTTATTCTAACCTCTTTATCAATCGTTTTTATCCTTGGGACAGTTGCTCTTGTGCAACAACAAAATCGCAACTTCGCCCTTAGTTCTCGAGCAAATGCCCGAGGGGACGAGGCGCAAAAGAAATTCCAAGAGTACTGGCTTACTCATTATAGAGATGAAAATCAAACATGTGGATCAAGCTTGGACATTAACGTTGTTGATGTCGGGGATGCTGAGGACGTAGAGACAAATTTACGTTGTAAATCTCCGTTAGTATGTAAGGGAGACGATTATACCTTACACACAGTAAGTGTAAACGTACAGGATTACGGTAGTATTACTGCTGATTTAATTGGACCTTTTGGTACATGTGAAAAACCGGCCTCTCCAACTCCTGACCCAAGTGATTATGGAAGTAGGGGAAAGTTTTGTAAGCCAACAGGTGATTGTAATAGCGGCTTGGTTTGCCAACGCGTTAATGGAGTTTTTTACTGTGTATTAAATAATAAGTCGATTGTAAACGATGAGATTTGTTATGCCAATTCAGAATGTCGAAGTGGAAACTGTGTCCAGTCTGGATTTGGTGGAGGATTTTGTAAACCCTTAAGCACAAGTCCTGCTCCTGAATCAAAAGATAGTAACGACAATGGTAATAATAATGGTGGTGGGGGTGGCGGCAATCCTCCCGCTCCCGTTTGTCCAGCAATCGCGGCACCAGGTGTTGGAATCACCGCTGATCATTACGCCGCACGTAACGGAGCTCTAGAATGGAAGGCAGTTGCAGGAGCCGTTAAGTATTTACTACGTGTAGAAGATCCCGCAGACAGTACAGTCCACACGGATGTCTGTGGAAAACCAGCGGGAAACGATCTTAAAGGAGATGAGTGTGTTGATGTTGTAGGGACAAAACACGGTTATGTGTTTCAAGCTGGTCGGGCAGTTCGATGGTGGGTGCATGCAGTCAATAGTTGTGGAAATGTAAGTGCAGCAACACCTCAACAGATTTTGCGAATCGCTTGTGGACTTGCAAACGAACCTTGTTGTGATACTTCAAGAACTAGCGACAAGTGCGATGCGACAAAAAAGCTCGTGTGTTCTGCCGGTAAATGTATTACGTCTGGTTCTACAACACAACCAACAGCGACACCGATACCAACACCAACAACAAGTCCAACTTCTAGTCAAAAAGGTGACATTAATCTAACTTTAAAGTTGAAGTTTCAAGGAGTTGTTGCTAAGCCAAATAGTGCTGACCCGATTGAGGTAAAGGTGATTATTGATACGGGAAAAACAGCAGCCCATAAAGTTCAGTTTACACCAGATGAAAATGGCGTATGGACTGGGACTACAACATATTCCAATGTTATTCTCGGGAGCGGCTATAGTATCTTTGTCAAGGGGCCCAAGCATTTGCAGAAAAAAATCTGCACGGTAACGCCATCTGACAAAGATATTCCAGGATCATACAGCTGTGATGATCCGACAATTACCTTGAAAGCTGGTGAGAATTCGCTTGATTTTTCAGGAATATATTTACTCGTAGGTGATTTACCAAATCAAGATGGTGTGGTTACTGCTTATGATACGAGTTACATTCGTCAACATTTGACCAGTAAAGAAGCAGAGGTTTTAGCAATCGCAGACCTTAACTACGACGGAATTGTCGACACGCAAGACTTATCGCTCGTCATCCAGGCTTTGAACGTGAAGTATGACGAAGCGGTTAAATAATGTTGTAACATAAATATATGGATAATAAAGGATCAAATATAAACAGATTTCTTGTATATTTATTTTTCGCATCATTTGTTATGTTTGGAGTGGTTGCATATTTTTCATATACAAATTTCAATCAAACAGATGATGTACCAGAACAGTTAGAGGAGGTTGCAGAAGCGCCTAAAGGTACAGGAGTACTCACGCTTATCACGACCACGGATAAGGCGAGGGTTGGGAGTCCGGTGAGTGTCAAAGTTCAAGCTCACTCTGACGGAAGAGAAGTGGTGGGATACGATGTACTTCTTGACAACAGCAAAAAGCTGTACAGAGTTTCATCCGTTACTTCAGACATTTCTGATTTTCAAGTATTTTATTCCGAAAAAAAGCCCGGGTTAGTTTCAATTACCGGCATTAAGAAGTCAGACTCTAAGTCGCAGACTCTGTTTAATAACGATCCTGTTTTGACAGTAGTTCTTGTTCCCAATCAACAAGGACAACTTCCACTAACAATACTTGAGTCTCTAGATAACGAGAAAACAGATATTGTTACATCAGATACAAAGCCAATCTATCCAAGTTTGAACAATACAAGTGTTGAAGTGAACTAATAAGTTTTGTAGTATTCAATGAATGAAAAAATTATTATTTATAGCTGTTGCGTTTGTTCTTCTGACATCAAAGGTTGACGCTGCTGCTTTGCAGTTTGATAAAACAAGTTATTCCGTAACCAACTCTGGTACGTTTGATGTAGAGGTCAAAGTTGATCCGGGATCCGAAGAGATTACTTCGGTTGATGCATATGTTTTATACGACAGCGCAGTTCTTCAGGTGGATTCGGTAAATGAGGGCAGTTACTTTCCTACCGTTCTTTCGGATTTGCAGACGGGGAAAGCATATATTGCAGGACTTGTTGACAATCCGTCTGATTTTAAAACAGGAGTTGGAACCGTTGCAACAATTACCTTTCGAGCTGTCAAAGATGGGACAGTAAACCTGACATATGATTGTCAGCAAGGAGCATCTAACACTTCTAAAATCATTAAAAATGATATTAACGCAACGAATGTTATAACTTGTTCCGAAAATGGAAGCGCTACCGTAACTGCGGGGGTTGGAGGTACTGTAACCACAATTACGCCAGCTCCAACTAGTTCTTCATCCTCAAACTCCTCCTCCTCCTCCTCATCGTCCTTGCCTAATACTGGTGGCGGAACATTGCCGCAGAGCGGAGGATGGGAAAACGTCAAGGGAGTGGCTATTCCAGGTGCGATACTGGTAATTGTAGGTGGAATTGTAAAAGTTCTTTTGAAAATTTAGACGTATGTTACATAATAAAGGAGTTCGAATTGCCGCAATTATCGTTGGAGTGATTCTTTCAGTTGTTCTTGTTTTTTTTGCCTTTAACGTTTTACAAAATGTTTTTTCACGCGCTTCATTTGAAAAACCTCTAAATGTAACCATTTCGGATATCGCTTCAAATAGCGCTAAAATATCATGGACAACAGGGGTAGAATCCAGTGGAGCCGTTGTAAAGTATGGGACATCCCCAACGACACTATCATTATTTGCACCTTCAGATTCTGATAAAACTAAAGATCACTCAATCACATTAACGCTACTTTCTCCAAACACTGCATATTATTTTGTGATTGTTTATGGTGACGGCGAAGATAAGTTGTATGATAACGCAGGAGTTCCGTGGACGTTTACAACAAAATCGGGCTCAGATGAGGAATCGTCAGCCCCTCGACCATCTCCAATACAAACCTTAGAAATACCGGATGAATCAGAGTCTGAGAGTGCTGTTTTGACGTGTAGCGAGACAGAGTGTTCTGCAATTAAAGATAAAATAGGGAAGGGCTGTACGAGCCAAGACTTCATTCGTTGTATTAAGAATCCAACTGGTCAACCAGAACAGTAACGAGGAAATTTGAAGCTTTAAGCTGCTGAAGATGCAATTTGTGAAGCAGCGACTGGAGGGTATTTTACCAAGTGCACGAAGGGTTTTACTCCATCAGTTATATCTTTTCGAACTCTCTTGATACATTTTGTACATAAACGGACTGTTTTTGTTTTTTCATCTTCAATAATATCCATTTTCTGAAGATTAACCCGAAAGATTCGTTGTGTTTTTGGAGCTCTTTTTTTCCATCGTCCACCGGCAACACCTCGATGATGTGTGTGTGAGCGACCGTAAAGAGTAGTTTTTTCGCAATGATAACAAGCTAGCATATAGAGTATAATAATACCATGACTGAGGGTAAAAATCAATTTATTCATTTTTCATTTCACCATTTAAGCATTTAAGCATTCAATCAATGAGTTAATGAGTCAATGATTAAATGAGCAAATATTAATGTTAGAGCTTTTATTTTCAAGTCCAGGGGTATTTGTGATTTATATTTTCGCTCTTCTTCTAGCTGTTACCGTTCACGAATTCTCTCATGCTAAAGTAGCAGATTATCTCGGAGATCCGACACCGCGTCTTCAAGGAAGAATCAGTTTTAATCCCGTACGTCATCTTGATCCGACAGGAATTCTCTTTTTATTATTCTTTGGATTTGGATGGGGTAAGCCCGTAGAGTTTGACCCATTTAACTTAAAAAATCCTCGAAAAGACGCGGGACTTATCTCGATTGCGGGTCCAATATCTAATTTTATTTTGGCGTCAATATGTGCCATACTCATGAGATTGTTTCTATTTTTTGATCAGGTGACTCTTGTTACTATAGGAAATAACATTCTCGCTCCAGTCATAATGCTCAACATCATTCTTGGGGTTTTTAACCTTATACCCATTCATCCACTCGATGGATTTAAGATTGTTGGAGCGTTGTTGTCATCCGAACGTGCGAGAGAGTGGTATCAATTGGAACGTTTTGGTCTGATATTTCTTCTTCTGCTTATTATTCCGATTGGAGGCTCTAATATGCTCTCAACCATCATTCGACCAATCGTTAATGTAGTGCTAAGTTTTCTTATCCCATCTGCCGGAAGACTTTAGTATTTGGTAACTGGTATTTAGTATTTGGGTTCTTATGCGTTTTCGTTTTCCTAAATACCAAATACGATATACTAAATACTACGTATTCGTTCGAGTTTGTCTCCATGCTCTTCATAGAGCGGGAGATTCTGTTCGACAACACGTTGGGTAAAAAGTACGCCTTGTAGATGGTCAACTTCGTGTTGGACCACGATCGACTTGAGTTTTGAAAACCATTTTTGTTGTAACTCACCTTGTTCATTTTGATACTCAAGAAGTACGCGTTTTGATCGTGGTACTGGCGCCCAGATGCGAGGGATAGAGAGGCATCCCTCAAGCTTAGCCTCATCATCTTCGTTTGGTTTCACAGATTTTTTATCCTTTTCTTCGGTTACGATCCGGGGATTGATAAACGCCTCAACGGGCTCCTTACCAATTTTCATGATGAAAAAAGACTGACCGATACCAACTTGCGGAGCAGCAAGACCAACTCCCTCAGGGTCTTTTTGTGCTGTGAGCGTACTTGTCATATCTTCGATTGTCTTTCGAAGCTTATCATCAAAAACAGCGACAGGTGTCGTTATGGTATTTAAAACAGGATGTGGAATTTTAACTATTTTCATCATTAGCGAACTCTTTTAAGTGACAAAAGAAGTATGTTTAGGACGAAAACGATTGTTGCCATAAGAGGGAAGGTCATGAAGCCAAAGAAAAACTCATATCCTTTATCACACGGTACTCCTGCATATGCTTTTGCGCAAGGAAGCAATATCGTGGTCGTTCTTGGTAATACATGAAGCGAATAGTGATACAGGGCGATTATACCTCCGATAGCGTTAAGAACTAAGAGATACGCTTTGAGAACGCGTTCTTTTCTCATGATTGCAACATAGAGAAGCGGAACTTGAGGGTACATAGCAATTCTCTGATACCAACAGAGAATGCAGGGAGGAAATTTGGCGATTTCAGAGAGGAAAAGACTTGCAAGCGTTGCGACGAAGCTAAGAGTAAACACAAGTTCATAAGACAGCGGCGCAACAAACTTGGTAAGTGTGTCGTAATATCGAAGTTTAAATAATCTCTTTGCAATATAGAGCAAGCAAATGATCACGAGAGCAATAAAACCCAAGAGCGCGAGAATTGATATTGCCTGTATGACGGTCTGAATCATAGAATATTATATAATAACAAGTGGACTAATTGTTACATTGCTAAATGGCTGAATTGTAAACCATTTGACAATATAACCATTTAGCCATTCAAATATGAATATTTCATTGTGTATCGCAACGTTTAACGAAGAAACGTTTCTCCATTACCCTTTGGATTCATGTATTGACTGGGTTGACGAGGTAGTAATCGTAGATGGTAATTCGACTGATAAGACTGTTGAGGTGGCAAAGTCATATGGAAAGAAAGTTCGAATAATTCAAGCCGAAAACGTTCCCATGTTTCATGCTAATAAGCAAAAGGCGATTGAGGCGGCAAAAGGAGATTGGATATTGCAGCTTGACGCTGACGAAGAAGTAACTCAAAATCTCAAAGATGAGATTTTGAGAATTACGAATGATGAATTACGAATGACGAATCAAGCAGTTGCCTATTGGGTGCCGAGAAAAAACTATTTTCTTGGAAGATTTTTGACCAAAGGAGGTGTTTATCCCGATCACACAATCCGACTCTACAAAAATGGGGTAGCGAAGTTTCCCTGCAAGACCGTCCATGAAAACGTCGAAATAACTCGAGCCGCCCGCACCTCCGCGGTGAATATTGGGTATCTCAAAAACGATCTTCTTCACTATGCCGACCCAAATTTTTCCAGATATCTTAGAAGGTGGAAGAGATACAACGAACTCGATGCAAAATTGCTACGAGAGAAAGGAAAGAAGCCAAATATATTTAACTATTTAATCATTAAACCATTGACGACATTTTTCGCAATGTTTGTTCGTCATAAAGGGTTTATGGATGGATGGCAGGGGTTTGTCTTCGCATTCTTCTCCTCCGTACGTTTTTGGGACATTATGCGCCGATTTTGAATTCGACTACGTCGCCTTCTTGCATGATATGATCTTTTCCGACGATCTGCACCTTTCCTTTTTCACGAGCACCGTTCCAACCATTTGAATCAACAAAGTCTTGGTATGAAGAGATGTCTGCCTTAATGAACTTTTTCATAAAGTCAGTGTGAATGACACCGCTGGCTTCAACGGCATTTTGACCATTTTGTATTGTCCAGGCGCGCACTTCTTTTTCTCCTGCAGTTAAGAATGAAATAAGCCCAAGAGTCTCATACGCCTTTGAAATAAGTACATTAAGCGTCTCATCCTCGAGCGGATTAAACAAAATGAGATTCTTAATTCCTAATTCATACTTCATGATTCGCGAAAGAACTTCTTCTTTCGTCTCCAGTTGATCAAGCGAGCAATTGAACGCATAAATCACCGGTTTTATTGTCAGTAGATTAAGTTGTTGAATCATCTCTCTATCTTCATCGTTCAGTTTCTGATTTCGCAGCGGAATTCCCTGATTTAACCCCTCTTTTAGCCTCTGTACGACCGCGTAGGTCGACACGGCTTCTTTGGAGGCGCTGGTTCCTTTGGGTTCTCGCTGCTTCGATAATGTTTGAAGATCAGCGAGGATGAGTTCGGTTTCTATGGTCTCAATGTCTGATTTGGGGTCGACTTTGTTCTCGACATGAATAATGTCTGAGTCTTCAAAGAGTCGGACAACGTGAACGATTGCTGCTACTTCTCGAATGTGAGCGAGGAATTTATTTCCTAGTCCTTCGCCCTTAGAAGCTCCGCGAACGAGTCCTGCAATATCGACAAACTCTACAACGGCAGGTACAATTTTGTTTGTTTTTACAATTTCTGCAAGTTTCGGGAGTCGTTCATCAGGTACTTCGATTATTCCGACATTGGGTTCGATGGTTGCAAAAGGGTAGTTGGCCTCAAGTGCCGCCTGTTTTTTGAGCAGGGCATTGAACAACGTGGACTTTCCCACATTTGGCATTCCCACGATCCCAATAGATAAGTTCGCCATAGTGAGTAATTATAACAATTGACAATCAATTCCGCTTTGTTACAATTCCTTTCATACTTATGAAAGAACGGGGAGCAACGGTACTGATTACAGATGGGGGTGGACGAGGAGCGGCGTTGGTTGAAGCGTACGCCAAAAGTCCTCATGTCGACAGAATTCTCGCAGTCCCAGGCAACCCAGGAATGGATTTAAATGCTCGAGGTAAAGAAGTCGTAACTTTTCCTACGTTGAAAACGACAAGCGTAGATGAAATTGAAAGAATCGTCAGAGATGAAGGAGTTGTTCTCGCTGATGTTTGTCAGGATAATGCCGTTGAAGTCGGTGTCTCGGATAGACTTCGTGAAATAAAAGGACTTCGTGTTGTTGGGCCATCGAGTAGTGCGGGCAAAATTGAAAGTCAAAAAGATTACGCGCGAGATAGTGGTGAGAAGTGGGGATTACCACAACCAAAATACCACATTTTTAGTCATGAAATGAGAGCGATACGGTTCCTTCGCGACCAAGATGAAGAATCGTGGTTTATAAAAGCTGCAGGACTCGCCGAAGGTAAGGGAGCTTTACCAGGTAGAAATCGTCAAGAGTCTATCGAGGCCGTTGAGAGAATGAAGGAATTTGGTGAGGCCGGAGAGGTCTTTTTGATCGAAGAATGGATTCGAGGAGATGATGGGAGTGAAGGTGAAGAATTTTCGAGTTACGCGATAAGCGATGGGACGCGGTATAAAATAGTTGGTCATGCGCAAGATAATAAAAGAGTGTTTAACGGAGACGAAGGACCAAATACCGGAGGAATGGGTTGTAACACACCTCCGCAGTTACTTACATCAGAGCTTATTGAGCAAGTTGATAAAGATATTTTCAGTCCGACGTTTAATGGTCTACGAGAAGATGGAGCGCCTTACCAAGGAGTACTTTATCTTGGTGGAATGGCCGCAAAAAGAGAAGGGGTAGACAAGCCCTTTGTTGTTGAATTTAATGCAAGATGGGGTGATCCTGAGGCTCAGGTTATTATTCCAGGCATGGACGTGGACTTTTTCGAACTGGGGATGGCGATTGCCGATGGCGATATTTCTCAGTTAGATATTAAAACAGATGGAAAGGCGCGTGTTGTTGTCGCGGGTGCCTCTAAAGGGTATCCAGAGAATTACAGTGACGTTAAGGGTAAAGAGATTTTCGGACTGTATGATGTTCTGGATATGACAGGAGTCAAAGTGTATACAGCGGGAGTAGTAAAGGAAGACGACAGATTTTACGTTAACGGAGGAAGAATTTTTTACGTTGTTGGAGAAGGTGCGAACATTTTACAAGCAAGAGAGAGAGCGTACGCTGCGATTTCATATGTTTTTGTCGAAGGCAATAATCTTCACTATCGAGACGATATTGGTTGGCGTGATGTCGCCCGCCTCAATCAAACTGCATAGTCGAGTAGTGTACAATGTGAGCGTATGGAACGGCGTCGCGATATGCTTCCGGTAACCTCCTCAACTGTTGCTCGCATGCTTGCAGAGATTGAAATAATCACAGAAAACGTACCCGAACGTCTGCACTACCGCAATTTTTTGAAGTTTGACGATCTTGAAATCTTGTTTCAAGTTGATGAAGAAAGTGAAGGAAACGAATACGGAATCCATATTTACTCAGTTGATCAAAATGGGGAGATACTAACTGTATTAGGTTATGATATTGATCCTGTTTTGGGTAAAACTATTAAATATGTTAACTCTGAAGAACATTCTAACGACATCACAATAGAAGAAATGAATGAGATTTTAGGATTATTATACTGCGTAGGAAGAGAAGATCGACCAATAAAAATACGAAGTTCAACAATAGAGAATTTATTTAACAGCACAATTTATACTAAACAAAACGAACAAGCAGAGGATAAGATAGATGCTTCTGCTGTTCTTGCCGAAACAGTTGAAAGGATTGCAAAAAAAGGTCAACAAATCATAGACAAAAGAGCAAGTTTTACAAGAGGAGAAAGTAAATACACAGTTGAAACCTCAAAAATCGAAGGAGATACATTTGCCAAAGTCACCATAGAACCTAAGTTACCAGGAACAAAAGAACCGCAAGAGAGCTTTACCATATTCCGAGATGGAAAATGTAAACATGATTTTGATTTCCCAAGAGGCGTATTTGGAGTGCAATCTGTTAGAACACCAGAAGTATTTAAGATGAATAGACACTTAGTGGTCTATGAGGGAGAGGCTCTTGAGTTTGAGAGGACAAGATTAGCGCCATTAGTCAAAAGAGCTCGATCCTGATAGACTATAGATATGCAGAAGAATACCGTGACAGATCATCGGAAAGAAATAAGCGCGACACGCGTGGTAATCACGTCTTTTTTGGTTGATTTCTCGGACGTTGTTTTGAGTCTGATTGTTGCGGTGCTCTCCGGAAGTGTCATCATGATTTCACAAGTACTAGAAGGTCTTTCTGATCTTGCGTCATCCGGATTTCTTCTCGTCGGTCTAAATCGTTCACGAAGAGAGCCAGATCCAGCACATCCGTTTGGATATGGAAGGGAAATATATTTCTGGGCTTTATTATCAGCTCTTGTCATGTTTGGTATTACGGCAACTTTCTCGATATATCTTGGGTGGCAGCGATTTCTCAATCCTGAAGAAGTGCACAGTCTTCCTCTTACTTTTGCAGTTCTCATCATTACTCTTGTTACTAATGGTTACGCCTTCCTTTTGTCGTGGAAACGGTTACTTCGACGAAGAAGCGTGAAGAGAATAGTCGAAATATTTTATAAATCCTCACTTGTTGAGACAAAAACGACATTTATTCTCGACTTGATGGGTGCTGCGGCTTCGGCTTTAGGTATTATTTCTTTGGGTGTTTACGCAATAACAGGAGATTATCGATTTGATGGTATTGGCGCCATGCTTATTGGTTTTGTTATTGCTATTTGCGCCGTGTTTTTGGTTCTTGGGATACGAGATTTGCTTATTGGTCAGAGCGCATCGCCTGAGATTGAAAATAAGATTCGTGAAGCAATTCTTGATTTTCCCGAAGTTAAGAAAGTATTGGACTTGAAGACATTACACATCGGTATTGAGCGACTTCTGGTGAACGTTGAGGTTTATTTAACCGGTGAGATGAGAATTATCGACATAGAAAAACTTATGGATGATATTAAAGCGCATGTTCAGAAGTTAGTTCCTAGTGTCAAACACATTCAAGTAGAGCTTGAGACCCCCGACCGAAAATAAGTCATTCTGGCTTGTCCAGAACCTGTTTACTTCCATATTTTTCCTTTGAGAGTTTGATAATTTTCTCCCGATTATCATTAACAACATTGGGAAGAGGAAGTGTGTAAGCGGGAAATGGCGCAGAGGTCATTCCATCAACAGAAAGCTTTAAGACAACTTCGTATTTACCCAGCGAGACAAGATCGTTTTCAGTATACAGTTCGGCGTATTCTTTGGTGAGAATAAAAGCGTCACGTGCACCAACGACAAACGAGATTAAGGTGCCCACATTCCCAAATATAGCTTTTTGGACTGTTTCATCAAGTTGTTCGATGTACTGGTTGGCTAAAGATAACGAGAGTCGATACTTTCGCGCTTCAGACAAAATCTTGATAAACGAAGACGTCGCATAGGTTTGAAATTCATCGACAAACAGGAAAAAATCTTTTCGTTCTTCTTCTTTTTGATATGATCGTCCCATTGCAGCAAGTTGAATCTGAGTGATAAACATGGCTCCAAGAAGAGCTGCGTTGTCTTCGCCTAGTTTTCCTTGCGATAAGTTTAAGATAAGAATCTTACCCTCATTCATAATTTTCTCAAGATTAATGGTTGACTTAGGCTGCCCAAGAATGCTACGGATCATCTTGGAAGAGACAAACTGCCCGACTTTATTCTGTATTGGCGAGACTGCTTCGGCCTTGAGTTTATCTGGCATTTTGGCAAACTCCTTCTCCCAAAAGTTTTTAAGCACAGGAT
>CAYHIW010000007.1:0-24112 GCA_964356745.1 uncultured Gammaproteobacteria bacterium
AAAATAGCAGGAAAGGGTGAAAAATAGCGAAATGTAAAGACCGCGAGAATAGGTTAATAAAATAAGAGCTCCAAAAAGAAAGTAATGGCTGTACTGTATCCATTTATCACGAAACGTATGTAAAAGTGTAGAGATGAATATTAATCCATACAAAGCTCCTGCGATCGAGACGTCAAAAAATAATCCGAATGCACGAAACTCATGAGGATCCCAACCTAGATAAGAAAGATTCCGAAGGTTAGGATAGAAAACATATTGGGCAAGTGAAATTAAACCAATTGCCAGTGTTACATACGCCACGCCTTTTAGCTTTTTTACCGCAAGTATTCCATAGGTTAAAAATAGAAAATAAAAAGTAAGTCTTGCAAAGTACAAAAAAGCTTCTATGTTTTGAGAAAAATTGTAATAGGGAATTGAAATTAGTAAAGAAAGCAGAAGCCATGCAAAAAAATATAAAACCGACTTTATCCATGTGTTCTGAGATGGAAATGGTTTAAGCTTATATTTGAAAATCCAAAAAATAACGACTAGGGCTAATGGAATTTCATACAGATAAAGATTGATTGCTTGATTGGCAAAAGATAATCTTCCCAGTTGACCTATTGCAAAAAATAGAAATATAAATAAAAACATGTCTTAGGTTTTGAGATGCGCGTACTGATAGAGTTTTGCTCTGACAAGAAATGAGTGAAAGCTCATGGTAAATGCATAAGCAAATCCAGCGGGTCCGTCAAGAAAACCTAGTAGTAGGACGTATGTGTAGAAAAATTTAGCTGGTGGCAGAAATAGAAGCTGGAAGATGGAGAAGCGCGTCCCTTGTTTTTGAAGTTCCTTAGCTCTCAGAGTGCTGTACGTATTTATTTCGCTTAAGAATTCAGCGTAGGTTTGGTGTGGATAATGCTCTATATATCCTTCTAAAGTTCCAGAAGAATCATGAGGAACGAAAACTTCGTGAACAGAACCAGTCCAGTTACCAGAATCTTTTTTCACCAAACGGATGATTCCTTTAGTTCTAGCTTTCTTTATTTCCCCAAATTTTAGCTCCCTCCCCCAAAAGTGATCACGTCGTTTAATGTAATATGACAAATTAGATTGGTTTTTTATTTCATTTACGATATTCGTTTTCAGTTCTTCACTTACTAATTCATCAGCATCCAAAAACAAGATCCATTCTCCCCTCGCCTCTTTCAAACCAAAATTGCGAAGCTCCGAGAAGTCTGTTGAATTATTCTTCAAGACACTAGCTTTATGTTTTTTAGCGACTTCAATCGTTCTGTCTGTCGAATCGTTATCAATAACTACAATCTCATCGCAAAATGAAAGCGAGGTAATCGCCTTTGCTATATTTTTTTCTTCGTTTTTTGCAAGAATCACTCCTGAGATCATATGCTTTTATAGAATTTTTCCAGTTCTTTTGCGCACTTTTTGGCATCAAAGAATGTTTCAACTCTCTTTCTCCCTATTGTACCAAGTTTCAATCTTTCAGACTTATTCTCTATCAAAAACCTCAGTTTATCACTTAACTGGGCAGTGTCGCCTTCTGGGACTAGTACTCCGGCATTACCCAAAACTTCGGGTATACTTCCCGAACTATAAGCAATTACCGGAAGTCCAGACGCCATTGCCTCTAATAAAACCATTCCGTACTGTTCTTCCCAAGTTTTTGTTGTTTTCGATGGAACAACCATGATATCAGCACTCTGATATTCTTTAGAAATTTTATTGTATTTAATATTTTGTATAAATTTGAATTTTATTTGAAATTTGAAATTTGTAATTTGTAATTTACCGGCAGCTTCCTTCAAATCACCCAGTCCCTTTTCCCACACATTCCTCCCCACAAACAATACCGTGAGCTTATTTTTATGGGCCAGTTGTATACCGCTTAGGTGTACAAATTTGGCAAGATCGACACCAAGTCGTTGAACCGTAATTTTGGAAGAATCAATTCCTTCAGCGATCAAACAGTCTCGCGCTCTTTCTGTATGACAAATAAAATGGTCGACTAAACCCATCGTGAATTTCTTCATATTCTTTTTTGCTCTTGTCCCTTCGTTATTAAATGGAATTGTTTCCCACCATGTTGAGACAAATGTAAATGATTGTTTTTTTCGAAGTTTTGCGACTTGATATGAATAGTAATAATGTGGGTCTGCTGTGTGAATTATATCGTAGTGTTTAATTTTTTCCTCTAGCCCAAAAAGCACCTGCGAATCGCCTAACAATCTGTTTGAAAGAAATTTTATTGGAGAAGAGAAAAAGGGAATTTTTTGCAGATCTGACAAACTCAATAGTTTCTTTTGAGAAATGTTTGAAATAGTATGAATCGGAAATAACGAACTGAAGTAGGCTATCGAGACTCCATTTTGAATTAACAAATACGTTTGTGTTTCATATTCATTCAGATAAGCGCCTCGAACAAACGCCACTTTTATCATACAAAAAGAGCTGTCAGACTCTTAAGATACGTCTCCCAACTGAAATGTTTTTTGATCTCATTCGCGATGCTGATAAAACCCGGTCTTTCGGATGCAAGCTTCATCGCCGTTACAAACTCATCCAGTGTTTTTACCACCTTCACGTGATCTTCAAATTCTGGAATGATTGCAGATTTAAGTCCAATTACAGGGCAGTTTTGAGAGAGCGCTTCGAGAACAGGTAGGTTGTAACTTTCATATAAGGAAGCGGTCAAATAGGCTGTTGCATGCATGTATAAATCCTTCAACTGCGTCCTATCAATGTTGTCGTGAGAATAAATTCGCTTTTCGGCACTCGCATAGCGACTAAAATTCCCCACAAGGTGCAACTCATAGTTATCGTTATATTCTGAAAATTTCTGGAATGCCTGGGTTAAAAATGCAAGATTTTTGATAGCGTGATCCATACCAACAAAAAGAAAGTGATTTTTACGTTGTGGAATAAGTGGTAGTGAATCGAGCATGTCTTTGGGCACGGGAAAAGGAATTGTTTCAACCTTTACCTTGCTGTCCATGAGCCGAAGTTCTTTTGCAACTTTGGTTGAAGAAACAACGATGTGATGAGATCTCGCAATCATTGCTCCAACCTGACTTAACATGCGCTTGGCAGAATCTGGGTATAAATTCTGATTAAAGTAAAATGACAATCCATGAGAAAACGATATGATCTTCGCCTTTGTATATAAGGGAATCGCCTGATTAAGCGCAAGAAATATATTGCTTGGGCGTCTAAATTCTTCCCAAGAAACACGCATGGACATCCAGTTTTTGGTTGGCTTCAACTCAGTCAACTTGGCATTCTCTGCCAGTTTAATATTTTCCGGCTTGCAAAAAACATAGACCGAGTATTGATTGGCTTTGTCAAACACAGGCAACTCCTCTACGATCCCTTTGCCCATTGTATAGGTTCCGAAACGTTCAGTTTTTGGTGAGCACAGCGCCCCTCCGTCGATTGCTATTTTCATATAAAAATTTAAACGCCAAAAATGCAAACACAATATTTATTACTTCTGAAAAAACAGTGATATACGCACTTGCCCTATATGAGTAAATGGGAATAAAGTGCGCATTTAATAGTATATTCATAACGAGTTGAAAAATAAATATCAGAATTACTGCGTGAGACTTTTTAAGGACATGGAGTGCGCTGAAATAGGTATTGGTCATAAGAATAAAAGGAAGGGCAAAAATGACAATGCGAAAAACTTCAATGGAAGCATTATATTGATTAGGCAAAAATAATTTCAAAACATATGGAGCAAATATGTATGAGGAAATGGCAATTGCAAATCCTAAAATGCATAAGTATGGAACGTCGCGTTTAATTTTCTTGAGAAATGTTGGATCGTTTTCACGAAGATGCTTTGAAAGTACTGGAGTAGCAGCAAGTGAATAACTCGCGCCGAGAAACATAAGCGCTTCAAAAAATTTATATCCTGCAGAATAAATTCCCACCGTCGTTGATCCTTTGAAAAACTGCAAAAGAAAAATGTCAGCTTTAAAGTAAACTCCAGAAAATGCCATAAGAACGACGAATGGAAGAGATCCTCTAAGAATCTTCTTTACTTGTGAAAAATCAAAGTTGGGTTTAACTTTGACGGTAAGAAGAAGTACCCCGTGCACTACCGAATAAAAAAGGTAGAAAACGAACATGGTTAAAAATACAGCGTTAACATCATGAGTAAAAACTGCAGTAACGATGAGGCTTGCTGTCAAAAATAAGTTAAAAATAATTGAGATGAAACTTGTGAAATATGACTTTTGCTTTGCTGCAAAATAAATAAGCGAAGAGCCAGAAAATCCGTTTGCGAGTACGATTGAAGCGATAGTAAGCATAAGAAAAAAATTGGACAAAGATGTTTTAATAAAAATCACTGCGAAAAATGACAGAACGATTGCAATAAAACTGAGAAATATGCGAACCGAAACAAGCGCGTTAAAATGATTTGTATCATCATCCGAATAACGGACAATGCCATAACTCGTTGTCCCAAAATCGATAAACGGCATAACCAATCCCACGTATGCCCACAGAAGCGAATAGATTCCATATTGATCAGTGGTTAAATAACGAATTAGAAATAAGAAGAGAAAGAACGAAAAAACTCTATTGATAACTGAAGATGCGTTAAGACTGAGAAAGTTACGCAAGAATGGTCGTTGAGTAATACTTTTAACGAGCAGCTTCCTTTCTTCGACTATTGTTTTGGGAAATCGAATAAACTCGTACACTTTTTGCTTGAAAGAGCCAAATTTCATCAAAAATGTTAATCTATTCTTGGCGAGAAGAAATTGTTTTTTAGGGTTGCTCTTATCAGATTTTTCAAAGTGTTCGTAATAATGCTCTGCATCTATTCCTACACGATAACCTGAATCTGTTGCTTTCTTACAATAATCAGCATCTTCATAATAGATGAAGTAGCTCTCATCCCACAAACCAATTTTTTCAATAACTTCACGTTTTATACACATGAGAGATCCTGAGACAAAATCAACGGTAGTGAATCGATTGTTTGGTTTGTTTTTTTCAAGTCCGGCGCTCATTCGCCACTTATCAAACACCCCTCGGTAGAGCATTTCTTTATTTTGTTTTATCGCATAACCCCAAACATCAAATTGATCAGCAGCTTCTTGAAAATACTCTTTTTTTAGATTATTTATAGATATATCATCGTTAGCAACGATAAATAAATCTGCTTTTTCGTCTAAACTTTTTTTAATACCCTTATTTACGCCTGTTGCATAACCATCTTTACCATAGGTATTAACAATTAAATGAATGGTTGCATGAGTAGAGAAAAGTGACTTAAATTGTTGTTGCAGATTTTTGACAACGTGAGATTGAGGTTCGCAGGTAACAATTATTACCGCGATCTTTCCGAGATTAGCCATTAATGGTAATTGTAGTTTATTTTATATTTTGTTTTGGCAGAAACAACATTGTCATATAGGTGAGAAACTCCATATAGGCAAAACCAAGATCTAGAGGAATTCGAAATAAACCATCTCTGTATCCTTCATCCTTAATAAACCTCGCCCAGAACATATGAGGCGGATACATAACAATTTTTTTTAAACTTGTAGACTCACCATTTAATCTTCTCTGTTTTGCTTCGCGAATTGCATAGTCAGTAAATTTTTTGTACATCTGCCATATCGATCGATATGAATAGTGTAGAATTTTATTTTTTAGAACAGCAATTTTTCTTGAGTTTATTATTACTTTTTCGTGCACAAATGCTTTCTCCATCTTAAATTTTGTTTTTCTGAACAACCGTAACATTTGATAATTTTCTCCACCATAGTAAAGACCTCTACCTAAGAAGTGATTTTGAAATGGAATGATAAACCCGTCGTATTTATTTTGTTTGATAGCGGCTTGAATTTCACGTGCAAGTTTTTTATCAATAGACTCGTCTGAGTCGAGCATGAGAATCCATCTACCTCTCGCTTTATTTATTGCATAGGCTCTTTGCCTGCCCAAATCGTATTCCCTTTTTGTGAAAATCACAGTTCCGAACTGTGTTGCGATCATTTTTGTACTGTCCGTTGAGTGATCATCTACTATGACGATTTCATCAGCCAAATCTTTTACCGAACGCAATGTTTTTTCAAGTAGCTGAGCAGAATTTTTCGTAATAATAACAACCGATAAGTTAACTTTTCCCATTCTTTTTAGCAATCATCAATATGAGTCCTCCTTTTTGGAAGGACCAAAGAATTGGGCGAGTAATAAGGTAGCCCGCAAGTGTCAATGCCTCACTGAGAATTTTTTTAATTTTAAGCCAGTAATCATTTCGCCTACGCAAATAGTTACCATCGAGATTTTTTTTGAAGTCCAAAAAGGTTTCAAATGTAGTCGCATACTCGATGCGAAAACCGTTATTGAGTAGAAGTGAACGAAGAGACTTTGGTGAAAAATGATAATAATGATCTTCTACCATCCACCATGCCCAGTTTTTGCACAATTTAGCCATTAGGCTTTGGTAATTTGGGGCAACTATGAAAAGGTGTCCTTTTTTTGTAAGTAGTTTTTTTGCTTGAACAATAATCTCATCAGGATTATGAAAATGTTCGAGTACATCAATAAACGTGATGAGATCATATTTTTTTTTAGTTTTCTTTGCAAACGATTCGAACGATTTTTTTAGCACCTTAATATTTTTTTCACCGTCTATGTAACGCACGCTAAGATTGGGCTCAAGACAGTCAATCGTGTATTCACTATGCACTGCAAGTTCTTTGGAAAAAAGTCCATATCCTCCTCCCACATCAAGCACACGACCAGAAAGCACGAGCGATCTTATTGCTTCAATAAAACGTTCAATTCTTTTTATTTGATTGTCTTCGTTATTTTTATATCCAGCAAATGAATAGGGTCCACTTTTACCATAGAGTTTTTGTTTTGTCGAAGTTACGTTATCGGTAAACGCGAGCGAACAGTTTGGGCATTCCAGTATGTGAGCTTTTCCTATTGTTTTAATAAGTTTGTAATCTACGTTTTCGCACGTTAAGCACCTTTGCATTTTTTTCCCTTCCCAACAACCTAAATAAATTTTTTGTAGATTATAGTCTACAGACATCCACTCTTCAACTGCGTATAGTGATCTTCATGTCCAACCCAACGTGTCCGATCTGCCGCAACTCCAAACCAATCTTTTTCACAAACCAAAACAATTATACGTATTATACCTGCCCCCATTGCAACAGTATTTTAAAATTAAAAACCGGACGTAATCAAGTAAAGTAGATAAAAATCAGAACCATTATCAAATAAATATGAAACGTAAGAAAAATATTACTAGATATTATCAAGTCTGGAAATTGCGAAAAGAAGGGAAGAAATTAAAGGACATTGCTGAGATTATGGGTTTTGGAATTGAAAGGGCAAGATATATGAATCGACATTTTAACTTTCTTATTGAAAATAAGATAACAAAAATCCCTCAAAACATTAGATCGTGTTTACAGAAAACATCAAGCAAATGATTTTTGCTTTAAAATTTGAGTTTTCAATTTACTTATATATTAATTACGCCTAAGAATTAGTATACTATATTACAATGACTAAGGTTAAACAATTAACTGTAGCAAATTTCCTTCCTAAATCGTCACAAATCATTAAAGTAAAAAGAAAATATGGAAATGGATCAAAAGATGCAATTAGTAGATATTCAAAATTAAAAACTCAATTAGATAATGAAATTTTTAATCAAAACTGGCAAGAAGTAAACGCTCAAGCATCTTTAAAAACAAATAATAGTTTCAATTTTGTTGACTTATTTGCTGGTGGAGGAGGATTATCTGAGGGCTTTAAACAAGCGGGATTTAATAAAATTTTTAGCGTAGAAGTAGATAAAGATGCAGTTAACACTCTTCGACGTAATTTTCCTAAATCTCACACCTTTCAAAAAAACATAGAAGAGTTGACTGAGGAAGAAATTGACAGTGTCGTTCTTAACCGCAAAATTCACTTAGTTTGTGGTGGCCCACCTTGTCAAGGTTTTTCTGTTGCAGGCCTAAGAAATCCGCATGATTCTAGAAACCAACTATTTAAAGAATTTATTCGTATTGTCAAGTATTTAAAACCTAAAGTAGTTTTACTTGAAAACGTTCCTGGAATTTTAACTATGCAAAAAGGAGAAGTGTATAAAGAAATATTAAAACAGTTTGCTGATATTGGCTATCCAAACATGAGTGTAAGAATATTAGAGGCAGCAACTTTTGGAACACCTCAATTAAGAACTAGAGCAATTTTTATAGGAAATAAATTAAATAGGACAAATCTCTATCCTTTACCTCAGTTTGATCGATCCAAATATAAAACTATTGAATCTGCTATTGATGATTTAAAAGATTTGATTCCCGACCCTTCTATTAATCATGAATGGACTAAACATTCAAAGAATTTTGAAAATAGAATATCTCAGGTTCCTCCAGGAGGTTCATTGTATGAATCTTTTAGGGATGCCTATAAGAGACAGTATAAAGGTGTACCTAGTATGACCGTCAAAGAAAATCACGGTGGGACACATATTCATTATGAAAAAAACAGAGTCCTTTCAGCGAGGGAATTAGCTAGATTACAAACCTTTCCAGATACCTTTATTTTTGCAGGTACAATGAAGAGGGCTTATTGGCAAATAGGAAATGCTGTTCCTTGTTTGTTAGCAAAAAATTTAGCTCATGCGATAGGAAATATGCTTAAATGAATTTATTTTGCTTTTTGATTTTTCTCGATAAATTTATTTAATGATTTTCTCCAAGTTTCTAAATCATACCAAGGAGACCCTACCCATCCCTTTTCTGCTTCTTTTCCAACTCTTGGAACATCGCTTGGCCAATTTTCATTTCCTTGATAGTAGTATTTAATTCCATACATTGAACCTCTCATTCCTGTCTGAATAATTTTCCTACAAGCTTCTCTTTTTTCTAGATTGCGCTGATTATCTAATAGTTGAAATTTTTGCTTTATTTCCTCATCGCTTAATCTCTCTAGGTTTTGTTGGCGAACGGTTTCATCCCAGCTAATTTCAGGAAATTTATGATCAGGTATCAAGCTATTAGTTTTTTTAACCTTCCCTTCAAAGGCATCATAGTAGCCCAATACTTTAAGTATCCTTTTTTTTAGTTTAGGGGTGATAATTTCATAGCCAGTTTGAGGCCCTCTCTGATATGGAACTAGTAAAACGTGCGTCGTATTTTTGTTACAATTATTGCAATAAAGCCTAGTATTTGTTGCTAACAAATAACCCATTTCTTTAATGTCTTGCACTCTTCTTGCCCAATTTCTATTTTTAGGAAGATCGTGATCTACGCAATTCCATTTTAAATTTAATAAAACATCGAAAAAACTTTTCGTAACAGTTTTGCCAATAAACTCTTTCGACCAAAGCCTAGTCTCTTTCTCAATCCACTCTTTACGATTCTCTTTCTTAAAAGAGTTGTAAACAGTAATTATTAGATCGGCGATTTCATTGGGCTTTTCTAAAAAAGTTCCAGTCCTTCTATAATAGTAGGGTATTGATCCTAACCATTCGATCTTTTCATCAGGAAAAGTAAAGATAACATCTACGTATTTTTCGGAAGCTTTTGTATGCTCTCTTAAATTGACTATTTTTATATACTGTGAAGACGTATATTTTTCGATTTCACTTACGGTCATAAATTTTTTATTAATTGATTCACCTTAATACCTAAAGATTCGGCAATTTTTAATAAATTTTTTAAAGTTATATTTTTCACCCCTCTCTCGACCAAGCCTATGTATGTTCTATGCAACTCAGTTTTCTCAGCTAGAGCCTCTTGTGAGAGATTCATCTTCAAGCGGTATTTTCTGATCAGTTTTCCTACCTCTACAGCCTTGCTTTGCATAATGAAAGTCTATCCAATGAATATTAAAAATCTACAGACTATAGTCATCACAGTGTAATTTATGACGTTCTTATGATTTTGAAAAAACAACTATTCGCTCTTTCATTTTTTATAGGGACTGATAATTTATAGCTAATTTCAGTAGTAGTAACTGTTAAAAGAGACAATCAAACGTACGAAGAAAAAGAAGGGGTTATTTTTCTGCCAGACGTCGAACCTAATGAATATGAGATTAGTATTACCGGAACAGATTTCGGACAATACAAACTCTCACTGGGACAAATTGGACTGCAAGGACAGATGTGGGAGCGAATTGAAGGAGATATTACGGAGAATCCACCTTCAAGTCAAACTGACATTTACATTATTAACGTCAATGACAGCAAGCCTACCCCTCAATTTAAAGAATCAGGTCAAGTTTGTAAGTTATTTAAGCGTAAAGGTAAGAAAAGATACCGATGGTATTTCAAACGCAAAAATAATAAATGTATCCCTCCTCCCTCATTCCAATCAACCTAAGTGATTAGTAAAAGCTAAATTAGAAACGACAAGTTTAAAACTTGACTTATAGTTATATCACATACTTTAAAATCATTAATTTCAGCCTCATGTTAACTTGTCAAGTTAACATAAGGCTAACCCTATAGAAATGTATAAAAAGAACAAATACATCAACAATATAAAATACTTTCATCTTTTTAATAAAAGCATCGAAGGATATGAAATTTTTCGCTTTGACAATTTGAAACAACGCTTTACACAAACTCTGAGTTATTATAAAAATGCTACGAAAGTTAAATCTAGTCTCAGTAGATTTTTATTATTAAATGAAGAATATAAATTTGACAATCTCCTTTTACCTCAGACTAATAACATCATGAGAATTATTTCTTGGTGTATTATGCCAACTCACTATCACCTACTTATCAAATGCACAGGTTATAGAGAACTGTCTGAAATGATCAGATTAGTACAAGACAGCTATACTCGTTTTTATAATATTAAGTTTAAAAGAAAGGGACCGTTATGGCAGTCTACCTATAAGTATGTTGAAATTGAACGTAACAATGAATTATTGCATGTCACTCGATATCATCATTTAAATCCCACTACTGCTGGTTTAGTTGAAAAACCTGAAGACTGGGAATACTCATCATACAGAGACTACATATACAATCCTCAAACACTTAAAAATTTAAAGGAAATATCTATTAGAACACCGCTTAAATATAAAGAATTTGTTGAAGGACAAGCTGATTACCAAAAAACACTACAGGTCATCAAAAAATACAAAATTTAGCCTCATGTTAACTTGACAAGTTGACATATGGCTAAAAATGAGATGTTTATAGGAGTGAGTTTTTTTCAGTGGAGTTTGATGAAGTTCAATGGTGTTTGGTGGAGTTCAGTGGATTTTGTTAGTCGGTGTCGGGGGTGATGCCGAGTAAGCGGGTGACGACATCTTTCTTATATCTTCGGTCACCGCGTGAGTTGATGCGAATTGCGGGAAGCTTGCCTTTTTTACCCCAGCGCTTTATGGTAAGTGGTGAAACACGTAGTAAATCTGCGACTTCTCGGATAGTCAATAAATCGGGTAGGTCTTCTAATGATAGTTTTTTATGTGGTTTGTCTCCGTTTGACATTGAAAGAGTATAGTCGCACAATTTCGTATTGTCAAGACGGTCTTAAATGGATGTGGACTTGAGAGGGATCGAACCTCTGACCCTTCGGATGTGAACCGAATGCTCTACCACTGAGCTACAAGTCCAAAGGCCTTTGAGTATTATACTAGAACTGCTACAATATTAGGATATGCGACTTGTCAAAACAGTCATAGACTTTGTAATGGATATTCTCGAGACCGTAACCTTCGTAGGGTCGCTTTTTATTGTCGTCTATTTATTCATTATGCAGCCAAATCAAGTAAAGGGTCGATCGATGGAGCCCACATTTGTAGATAAAGACTACATTTTCACAAGCAAGATTACCTATCAGTTTCGCCAACTTGAACGTGGCGACGTTATTGTTTTTAAGTCTCCCAAAAATCCAGATGTCGAATTTATCAAAAGAATTATTGGGCTCCCTGGAGATAAAGTTAGAGTAGACGGTGGAGTTGTGTATGTAAATGGAATGGCACTTGAAGAAACATACACTTCAACAAACGAAACGCCTCTTTGGGAAAATGGATTTATTCATGACGGGGTTCAGGTAACCATACCGCAGGGACAAATATTTGTTATGGGTGACAACAGACCTATGTCTTCGGATTCACGAGACTTTGGGCCTGTTGATATAAACTCCATTATCGGTCAGGTTTTTTACCGCTATTATCCCCTTCAGAAAACGGGAGTTATTGACAATCCTCTTCCACTTCAACTACACACTCGTTATCTTCTGCATCAAATCACGTAACTTCTGCGTTGTATTTTGTAGATTACCTTTGAGACTTACTGTTAATTTAGCTCGTGTGTGTGATTGAACAATTTTACCTTCAAAACCTTGCTTCTCAATCTCAAGCATAAAACTTTTCTTTTCACCGGGTGTTATAAAACTTCCCTCGTTCTTCATTCGATACAACTCTTCTCGAACCAACTCTTCGGTTTGACCAACGGTTAAATCCTGGCCTAAAACTTTTTCATACAGCAATACCATCTCTTGTTCTGTGTTTAAACGAGCAATAATAAATAAATGAGTTAGGGAGATAAGATCACTATAAAATCCTTCTATAACAAGAATGGGGAGTTTATTAAGCCTTAATAAATGACTCATGTATGAGGGTGTCATCTTAATCAAGCTGCAAAGTTTTGCAAGTGAAATGAGTTGTTCACGCTTGATCTCAAGAAGAAGCTTTGCTTTTGCGATGGGATCTGATTCAGTTGAAAGACGTTCTATGTAGATTTGTGTACGATCATCCATTTCGAACGGAAACGTATTGTTTATCTCTCTTTTTCTTAAATTCAACAATACCATCCTTAAGAGCTATTATTGTATAATCACGCGAAAGAAGCACGCCTTCTCCAGCGTGGACCTTGGATCCTTTTTGACGAATAATGACGTTTCCTGCGAAAACCTTTTGTCCACCATATATTTTGACTCCAAGTCGCTTGGATCGAGAGTCTCGATTACCGGAAGCCGCTTTCTGTGACTTTGTATGTGCCATTTATACTGTGATAATTTGAACTTTTGTTAACCGAGCTCTAAACCCCTGAACTTTTCGATAACGAACCTTTGCCTTAAATTTAGCAACTCTCACCTTGTCACCTTTAAGATTTTCTATAATCGTGCCTCTTACTTTTTTTTCTAACTGAGGAGTGCCAAGTTGAACATCGCTTTTCTCCGAATCAAATCGTGCAAGCGTTTCAAAATCTACTTTTGCATCCTTTTCTAATGAAAGATTATCAACTGTTATCGTATCGTTTTCTTTTACGACGAACTGCTTTCCACCTGTTTTAATAACCGCAAACTTAGCCATATAAGCATATATTATACTGCATTTACCTAAGTAAGGCAAAACCAATAAGTAAACTTACAAGAGACGAACCTCCGTATGAAATGAAGGGTAGGGTAATACCCGTAATAGGAAACAAGCCCATGTTCATTCCGATATTAATAACCGTCTGGGTAAAAAGTATTGCAAAAAATCCAATGAGAAATAAAAAGTAACACTCGTTTTCTTTATCCCACGTAGGTTTCGCATACTGAACAATTTTCTTCAGTAAGGAGATAAAAAGAAATATATAAAATGAAATGATAAAAAATCCTCCAAAAAAACCAAACTGCTCAACGAGAGATGAGAATGCAAAATCGGTATGATTTTCTGGGAGGTAAAAAAGTTTCGATTGGGTACCGTATCCAAGACCTTTGCCAGCAAACTTTCCAGATCCTGTTGTTATCACCGCTTGCAGCATATTATATCCCGCACCTCTTTGATCTAGAGTTGGATTAATAAAAGTAGTAATTCGCTGTTTCTGAAATTCCCCCAATACATTCCATAGAAGAGGTGTAAGTAAGAAAAACAAAATCAATGTCCAGAATATATATTTTTTCGGTGTACGAGAGAAAAGAGCAATCATGAAGAAAGACCCCGCATAGACCATAGCGTTCCCCAGATCGGGCTGTTTCAAGATAATAACGGCGGGTAACATCATTGAAAAGAGACCCGTTACATACGTTTTTACACCAAGTTCATACTCTTTCTTCTTCGAAAAAAAATCTGCAAGAAACAGAACGTAAAAAACTTTGAAAATTTCGGAGGGTTGAATGTTGAAGTAATAAAAATCAATCCATCGCTTAGATCCTTTTACTTCAACTCCAATAATATAGGTGGCAACGAGAACTAATATAAAAAACCAGTACAAAATCGGAATGTTTTGCTTTAAGTAGTGAAAGCCAATTTTTCTAATCAGCACGTAGGCCACTAGCCCAGCTGCAATAAAAAAGAGCTGATTGATGACGAGGTAATTCTTAATTCCTAAAAGATTAAAGAAAGAAAATAAAACGAGCAGTATTACAGGTAAGAGTACTTTCCACATTACGATTGTTTACGAACTACCTTAAATTCGTCAGATTGTATCAAATTGTCAACGAGTGTTTTTCGTTTAATCTCATCTTCAAACTCCTTTGGCCAACCAGACAGTTGCACATCAATCCTCTCGCTGATCTTGGTCCCCTGCCTCTTTCTCTCAGCCTGAATCACGCGCATTATTTCTCTCGCCTCCCCCTCAGCCTTAAGCTCTTTCGTAATAACAGTATCAAACTTCACTTCTACTATTGAATCTCCCAACTTCCATTTTAGTTTTTTAATATTCAACTCTTGTTCTACAATTTTCTCAGTCTTTGACAAAGATACTGGCGTGGTTGTTTCTAATGAAGCAAGAGGTAATCTTACCTTAATATTAAGCTCTTTTCGTTTTGCATGACCCTTCTCCACTACTTCTCTCGCTACCTCCATTTCTTTTTCAAGCTCTATGTTTAGAAAATCGGATTGGACTATTGGCCAATCAGTTAAATGAATCGACTCTTCTCCGGATAAATTACTAAATATTTCTTCAGTAATAAACGGAGCGATCGGGGCAAGTAGTTTACACAATTCAAGCAGTACTAAATGAGTTGTGTTAAAACAGTTTTCTTTATCATTTGAATCAGTATTCGTTGCAGAAATTCTCTCTCGACTTCGGCGAATATACCACGTTGAAAAGTCCTGTATGAAATTATTAATACTGCCAATGGCATCAACGGTATTGTAGTTGTCTAAATACTCAGTTACTTGCTTTACGAGATGCTGTAATCTTGACAAAATCCAAAGATCCAATACGTTATCAGTTTTGAGCTTTTGACTTTTGAATTTTAAGTTTTGATTTTCATTTACGTACGTCACATGAAACTTATAAATATTCCAAAGAACGAGAAGTGAACCTCTTACTTGATTACGATATGCCTCTTCAGAAATTAAAATATCCTCTCCCTTCATGACTGAGCTTCCCAGCAAGTATAATCGAAGCGCATCTCCTCCATACTTATTTAACATTTCTTTTGGATCTGGGTAATTTTTGAAATTTTTACTCATTTTTCTTCCATCAGTTCCCAGAATTACCCCTTCGACAAGCACGTTTTTAAAGGCTTCAGAATTATAAAGAGCAGTTCCAATAACATGAAGAACGTAAAACCATGCCCGAATTTGACCCGTATACTCAGCAATAAAATCTGGAGGAAAAAAATCTTCAAGCTTTAGGTTTTTCTCAAAAGGAAAATGTAGTTCTGCAAAGGATGCTGAACCTGCCTCAATCCAACTATCCAACACCTCAGGAGTTCTTTTTGCCTTTTTATTACATTTCTTACATGCGACTTCGACTTCATCTATTTCAGGCTTATGAAGATCTTTAATTGTTATCCCAGAAGCCTCCTCTAATTCGGCTATTGATCCAGGAACAAATTTTTCCCCGCACTCACACTCCCAAACAGGTACGGGACTTCCCCAATATCTATTTCTAGAAATATTCCAGTCTGGAGCATTCTCCATACTTTTCAAAAATCTTCCGTATTTAAAATGCTTTGGATACCAGTTAACCTTCTCATTGGTTTTTTTCATTCTTTCTTTGAGGTTTTGAACATTTACATACCAAGCATTTTGAGGATTGAAAAAGAGCCTTGTCGCGCATCTCCAACAGTGAGCTACCGAGTGAGTGTATTGTTCGTCCTTATAAATTAAACCTCTTTTTTTAAGATCTTCATTAACTGCTTTATTCGCTTTAAGATAAAACATTCCCTTAAAAAGAGGGACTTCGTCTTTAATCACTCCTTCTTCGTCCACATGAAACACAAACTGTATATTTTCTTTTTGCATGACAACTAAATCTTCTTCACCATAAACCGCAAGCGTTACTATTCCGGTTCCTTCATCAGCAGTTACAAAGTCTCCTCCAATAACAATGAATGCTTTTCTCCCAGCTTCAATTTTATAGTAGTCGTAATGTGGAACGAATTCTGTCCCAACAAGATCTTTTCCTAAGCACTCTTCGACTACTTCGTATGTTTCATTACTAAGAATCTTCAGCGTAGACTCTGCAAGAATGTAAAATTCACTTCCTTGTTTTACTTTGACATATTTTAATTTTGGATTAACGGCAAGTGCCGGTGTTGCGATTTTGTTCCACGGCGTGGTTGACCAAGCAAGAAGAAACGTATTTTTATCTTTTTTTAATTGATACTTATACGTCGTTGCTGACTCGGTAATGTCTTTATAGTTATCTGCGTCCATTGCGACTTCGAAGTTAGAAATTGGCGTTGCACAATGAGGACAATAAAGAGAAACACGCAAGCCTTTATAAACATGGCCTTTTTCATGTAACTGTTTAAACACCCACATAACCGATTCCATGTAGTTTAGATCCCACGTCTTATAGGCATTTTTAAAGTCGACCCAACGACCAATATGATCAACATACCATTCCCAATCAGCTGAAACTTGATTGACGTATTTTTTACATTCTTCAATAAATTTTTTAATACCAATTTTTTCTTCAATGTCTTTTTTACGCTTTATGTGAAGTTCATTTTCAACTTTATTTTCAATCGGAAGTCCGTGTCCATCCCATCCCCAAACTCTTCTTACACGATACCCTTTCATGGTCCAGTAACGTCCAAAAAGATCTTTAGGAAGACTCGAAAGTAAGGATCCATAATGGGGCATTCCTGTTACAAATGGAGGTCCATCAAGAAATGTCCATTTTTTATTTTCTGGTCTTAGAGATATTGACTTCTCAAAAATCTTATTTTTTTTCCAGTATGAGATGATCTGTTCTTCTATTTGGGGAAGGTGAGGAGTTGGATCAACTGGCTTAAACATGCTTTTTATTTTTTTCGGAGAAATGCGGGGATGTCGAAGCCGTCGTCCTCAACGCTGGGAACGTCTTCATCATCTCCAATACCAAGTTCGTCATTAGCAATATTTGCTGCTGACTCGGGCGTAAGCGAAATTTCTTCTTCTTTCTCTTGTTCAGGAGTCTCTTTTCTAAATCGAAACATCTTAAGCTTTCCCTCGTCGAACTTTGTTGCAATAAGCGTAATCTTTAACTGATCTATCATCTTCTCGTCAATAACAGCGCCAAAAATAATGTCTGCGTCAGGATCTACGGTCTTTGCAATAATAGATGCAGCTTCGTCAATTTCGGACATCGACAAATCAGGTCCACCAACAATATTAAACAGAACTCCTTTTGCTCCTTCTATCGAAACGTCAAGTAGGGGAGATGAAATTGCCTGTTTGATTGCGGCGATTGCTCGTTTATCTCCACTCCCTGTCCCAATACCCATAAGCGCTGTTCCTGCATTGGTCATAACCGTTCTTACATCGGCAAAATCGACGTTAATAAGCCCGGGAATCGTAATAAGTTCGGCGATACCTTTTACTCCTTGATGAAGAACTGAATCGATTCGTTTAAATGCATCGATAATAGATGTTTTTTTATCAATAACCTGTAAAACTCTTTGGTTTGGAACGATAATTAGCGTATCGACTTTATCTTTGAGTCGGTGAATACCATCGTCGGCAAGAAACTTTCTTTTTGAACCTTCAAACTCAAATGGTCGTGTGACAACAGCGACAGTTAATGCTCCTGTTTCTTTGGCGATTTCAGCAACTATTGGCGCTGCGCCGGTACCGGTGCCACCACCTTCACCGCAGGTTATAAAAACCATATCGGCACCCTCTAACTCCTCTTGAAGTTTCTCTCGAGACTCTTCAGCGGCCTGTCTTCCAATATCAGGATCTCCACCAGAACCTAAACCTCGAGTAAGTGAGTCACCGATTTGAATTTTATTCGGTGCTTTGTGATGAAGAAGCGCTTGAGCATCGGTGTTCACAACCACAAATTCAACTCCAGGAATTCCCCCATCGACAATCATCGATGAAAGGGCGTTTCCTCCGCCTCCTCCAACCCCAATAACTTTGATTTTGGCAGGTTGCCCTGCTCTAGGCTTTACCAACATAATTTATGGGATGAATTGCTTGATAAGATCTTTTATTTTGACCATTGATCCGCCAACGGAAAAGTCCTTAAAGATCTTATTGAACTTCTTCATGCCACTTTCAAGCTCCATTATATTTTTTCCTGTTGATAAAATCAAACCCACGACTGCTGCGTGTTGAGGATCGATCACTTCGTCAAGGAGACCAGAAACTCGAGATGGAACACCGACTCGAATCGGAAGACCGACAATCTTCCTTCCCATCTCAACCATACCAACAGTTAAGGCGCCACCTCCACTTATCACAAGTCCTGATGGCACACCATCAGAAAATCCACTTTTTTCAATTTCTTCTCCAATCATTCGGTACATTTCTTCGATACGAGCTCCAATAATTTCGTCAATAATTGTTTTTAAAGAAACATCTGATAAGTTTTCGGGTAATTTTAATGAGCTTAAATCTATCGACTCAAGTTGTTTTTTAGTTTTTTCCTGACTGTGGGATAAATGTTTACTTAAGTACAGTTTTATTTTTTCTGCAGACTCCAAAGAAACTCGCAGACCAACGGCAATGTCGTTCGTTATGTGTTTTGCACCAATCGGAATCGAGCTTGAATGAGATAATGCTCCGTCAGAATACAAACAAATATCCATCTTACCTCCACCAATATCAACAACAACAGCGCCCAACTCCTTTTCGGTATCAGTTAAAATTGCTTCTCCTGTAGCATAACCAGCAAAAACAAACCCTCTGTTTTCAACTCCTAGATCTGCAAGACATCGATCAATATTTTTTAAATTAGTAATTGAAGCGGTTACGATATGCGTGTTTACTTCAAGTCGAACACCACTCATACCTACAGGGTTTTTAATTCCTGGTTGGCCATCGACAATGTACTCACGAGGAGTAACGTCGATAATCTGTCGTGTAGTTGAAAGTGAGATCGCTCGTGCAGCATCCACAACTCTGTCAACATCTTCCTGTGTAATTTCACCATTTGGATCCGCAACAGCAACAACACCATGAGAATTAATTGAAGATATATGCGGTCCACCAACAGTCGTATATGCTGCAGATATTTTCTGACCAGCCATTCGCTCTGCTTTCTCAACACTTGCTTCAATCGAAGACGTAACAAGATCTATATCGACAATAAGTCCTCTCTTTACTCCTCGGGATGAACTGGACTGAAAACCAATAACGCGAGGTTCTAAACTATCTTTTGATTTTATAGCAACAAGCGTTGAAATTTTCGAGCTTCCTATGTCAATACCACAAATCAAGTTATCTGCCATAACGCATTTATGTTTTAAATATAATTACCGGCTTATTAAATCGAAGGTCAATTTTCTCGAATTCTTTACCTCGAATTTTAAACTCTTGAATCAGTCTCTCCAACTCATATTCCTGCACTGAAAGAGACTTGCTACCCGAAAAAATGACCGATTTATTTTCTATATGAAATCGTATCACATTCGCGCCATCGATATCAATACTATCAACTTTTTGATCAAGCTCCTGCAATTTTGCTATAAGATAAAGTGCGGTCTTGATGTCTTTATATTCAACAAAACTCCCAGTGTTATATTCGTCATAATTTAATTTCTGAAAAAAGCGAATGGGAGGAATTGCTTGTTTGCGCTGTTCGTTACTTTTTATTTTTTCAAGAATTCTGCCTTTCTTATTCAAGACAACATACCCTTGTGTTGCACTTAAGCTTGCCACGGGTTCAGCAGTAGTTATGACCATTTTTAACACATCCGGTAATTGAATTGTAACCTTCACTTCTTCTACCGTGGGATTTTGATCAAACACATCTTTTTCTATACTTTTTGATTGGAGGAGAAAACTATTTTTTCCTTTGTATGATTCAACTCCTCGAAGGAGTTGAATGTCATCGTCTGAACTTATGACGACCGTATTAATCATATAGTAAGAATTAATCAGCAAAATAGCGGTAAAAAAAAGAGTAATGACTAAGATGCTTAAAACGAATTTTTTATTTAGTAGTAATCTCCTTAATGATGACATCGGTTGCATTCTGAGCATAAAATTTTTCTAGATTCTTTACGCTTTTTTTATATGAATCCCCCTTTGAAAACATTCTGCTAATTGTATTAAGTAAATCTTCACTTTTTTGGTTTTGGAAAAATATTTCTCCACAGCCTGCGTTTTTAAATAGAGTTGCGTGCTTTTGCTGTTCTTTATGCCCAGACCATGGAAGCGGAATGAAAAGTGCAGGAATACCAAGAGCCACAAGTTCAAAAAATGTATTTGCTCCTGATCTTCCTATAAAAAGATCGGTAATTGAATAGACGTACCCTATCTCATCTTCGAGAAAATGCTTCTGAGGAAAATAGCAAGGATGTTTTATTGCTTGGGCTTTTTCAAAATCCTTATATTCTTTAGTGTCGCCTGTTTGATGGATGACAATGTAATCTTTCAAAAGAGATTTCAAAATAGCAAATATGTGAACATTAACGCTGTGAGATCCAAGAGAACCTCCTGCAACAAAAATAACAGGTTTTATTTTTTCAATTTCTAGCGTTGTCTTTTGTACGTTGAATATCGATTCGCGAACAGGATTGCCGGTTAATATCACTTTGTCTTTTTTAAAGTATTGAGTCGTTTCTGGAAAGGATACAAATATTTTTTTGGAAAAAAATGCAATAAAACGATTAGCGAGTCCTGGAAGAATTGTCTGCTCATGTGTAAAAAGAGGAATTCGAAATACATACGCCCAAAACGCAATCGGCACTCCGAGATAACTTCCAAAAGTCAAAACAGTGTCTGGTTTCTCTTGTCTCATGATTTGGAAACTTTTTAAAAATCCAAGTGGAATTCGCAACAAACTCAAAAGACTTCTTCCCGAGAGAATTCTACTGACTCTTCCGGTACGAAGATCGACAAATTTGATGTTTCTAGCGGTAACTTGTTTGTACTCAAACGAAAGTGTTTGCTCATGCTCAAGCGCATACTTTCTACCCACAAATATAATACCGTGACTTTCTTTGAGTTTATCGATGACCGCAAGAGCTGGTGTTACATGACCGCCTGTTATTAGTATCTTCATTACATCATCTTCCTTTCTTTGCTTTTTTTGAAATATTAAATAAAATTCCGATGAGCGCAAACGACACGAGAAGATTTGAACCTCCGTACGAAACAAACGGAAGCGGCACTCCCGTTAACGGAATAAGATTGATCATTCCTGCAAGATTAATAGTAATCTGTAAACAAAAATAAAATAAAATTCCCCCGGCTAAAAGCCTTCCAAGTCGATCCGGTGCAATTCTCACAACTTGAAACATCTTATATGTCAGAATAAAAAAACAAAAGATAACTAAAGAGCTCCCAATAAATCCCAACTCTTCGCTCATGATAGCAAAAATTGAGTCTGTGTGGGCTTCGGGAAGGTAGAGGTACTTTTGACGAGATGCTCCAAAGCCGCGACCAAACAGTCCTCCATTGCCAAGTGATATCAGAATTTGATTGATGTGATAGCCTATGCCTAAAGGATCACTACTGGGATTAAGAAACGCAGTAAATCGTCTCAGTCTGTACGGTGATATATGAGTAAGGATATAAAAAGCGACAAATGATCCTGGTATAAGAAGTATTAGATAAGACAACTCAACACCTGCGAGAAAATAAATAATAACTCCCGTGAAAAAAACAATGATTGCAGTCCCCATGTCTGGTTGCAAAACAATCAGAAGCATTAAGACTCCAAGCAAGCTTAGAAACGAAAAGAATCGCTTTTTTTCTTTGTGAGTAAACCACGATGCAAGATAGATAATTACACTAAATTTAGCAATTTCCGTTGGTTGAAAGTTGATAATGCCAAGATCGAGCCAGCGCCTTGCGCCTCCTGCTTGAGATCCAATTCCTGGAATTAATACCAATACCAGTAGAATAATCGTCAACGTCATTAGCGGGAATGACAGGTAATAGAGCTTGTGATAGTCAAAAAGCGAGAAGAAGCAAAGTGCGGCAATGCCAAGCACAATCCAAACTAACTGCAACTTAAAATAATGAAAACTATTTCCCGTTTCGTTTAATGCACGAACCGACGAAGCTTCAAAAACAAAAATGAGTCCAATAAAAGCAAGAAGAAGTGCGAGAAAAAATAAAATGCCAAAACGAGCTTTCTTCATGTAAAGAAAATTATACACAGTTGACAATGCCTATATTTTTGAAATAATTCCTCCTATGACTAAAGAGAGAAAATATGCACTTCTGAGTGTCTTTGATAAAACAGGAATTGTCGAACTAGCAAACACACTTCATAAGAAGGGTTATCTTCTTATATCGACTGGTGGAACAGCAAAAACGCTTGAGCAAGCAAATATCCCTATTATTCCTATCCATACCATAACTGGAAATCCGGAAAGTTTTGACGGTCGAATGAAGACTATTAGCTTTCAAATTGAGTCAGGCATACTCTACCGTCGTGATAGAAAATCACATGTAAAGGATGCGAAGCGACTTGGTGTAAAAAAAATCGACATAGTCGTTTGCAATCTCTACCCATTTGAACAAACACTCAAAAATAAAAGGGCTTCACACTTAGATATTGTTGAACAAATTGATGTGGGTGGCCCAACCATGATTCGAGCTGCTGGTAAAAATCACGAACACGTCCTTGTTGTCACCAATCCAGACGACTATCAAAGTATCATTGAAAAAATAACAAAAGACACGATCACAACTTCTTTTAGGAAAGAACTTGCAGCAAAAGCATTTCAGCATCTTGCATTTTACGATGCTCAGATTGGTCGCTATTTATCAGACAACACATATCCAAACGAATTAACATTGCCTGCAAGAAAAGGATTCAAACTTCGCTATGGTGAGAATCCTCATCAAAATCCTTCATATGTTTATTTTGATCCTCAAACACGATCTCCTCTTTCGCGACTTACCAAACAAGTTGGCAGAGAATTGTCGTACGTTAATTTCACAGACATTGCATCTGGTCTTGAGGTTGTTCAACAGTTTAAGGAACCAGCAGCGGTTGTTATTAAACATAATAGTCCGTGTGGAATCGCAACGGGAAAAAATGCAGTGGAGACATTACAAAGAGCGGTCGAAGCAGACCCTCTCTCGGCATTTGGCGGAGTGGTTATTCTCAACTGTGAAATTGATGAAAAAGCCGCGCGTGCATTTGCTGCTTTTAAAGAAAATCGTGTCCAGATGGATATTGTCGCTACTCCTTCTCTTTCTAAGCAAGCTAAAGAAATTATTCATTCTGTTCGAAAGACAACCGGGATTTATACGTTTGGAAAGCTGGGTGCTTTACCCAAACATCGATCACACATAAAACATGTTCACGGAGGGTTTGTCACTCAACCTTGGGACGATAACATTGAAAAACAATTCAAAAACTGGGAGTGTGTAACAAAAGTAAAACCAACTAAACAACAGTTAAAGCAGATGCAGTTTGCATGGAAGTGCATAACGAGAATTCGATCAAATTCGATAATCGTTGTCGATAAACATTTACCCATGACTAGAGGTATTGGAAGCGGGCAGACCGCACGGGTTTTCTCTACTCAGATCGCCCTCAAGCAAGCAGGAAAACACGTGAAAGGTGGAGTCTTAGCAAGTGACAGCTTCTTTCCTTTTGATGACTCTGTCAAACTCTGTGCAAAGTACGGAATCGGAGCTATTGTTCAACAAGGAGACTCTATAAACGACAAAGCTTCTATTGATGCAGCCAATAAGGCGAAAATTCTCATGGTCTTCACCCACACGCGCGCCTTCTGGCACTAAACTTTAGGCTGAGATCGGA
>CAYHIW010000008.1:0-23291 GCA_964356745.1 uncultured Gammaproteobacteria bacterium
CGATAATCATAATTACGACAAGAAGCTCAATCAATGTGAATCCAACTTTAGATTTCAATTTCATATGTTAACTTAATTATCAGCCTACTTTTATAAATTAAGTTTGTCAAGCCCGCTCTATTAGAGCAAAGAGCAAATAGAAAAATGCAAAAATACAAATCAAAAATCAAAACTGATTTGTCATCCTGAATTCAGTTCAGGATCTCGCTTGGATCCCGGATCAAGTCCGGGATGACAGTGGGTTAACTTTTTTTGTAGATCTTATATAAGTATATACAGGTGTCGTCGAAGATGGTTTGGGCAGAAATATTATTTTGAATAAGGAGATTTCTGTTTGTTGTAATTTTTCTCATTATTTTAGAAGCGCTTCTGTCGCTCTCATATCGATTGCGAAAATAAAAAAGAAATTCAAGAAGTAAGTCTTCGGGATCGCTTTTAAGTCGTTTCTCAACGTAACTACTTCCCATATTCTTAAGACTCCCTTTCATAAGCGACTCAATGAGCTGAGTCGTTTCTGGAGCAATATCAACCTGCTCTACTCGATCTAAAATTATAAGCTTGGATCTTGACATAACTGTGGGAAGAAGTCTTTTGTGATTCTGGACCATCAGTACGAAAATAAGCATAGGAGAATGTTCTTCAAGCGTCTTAAGAAAAGCGTTTTGTGCCTCAAACGATGCTGTATCAAATTGTTTGAGGATGTAAAGATGCTTTTCACTTGCTGCATACTTAATTTCCTTTCCGATTTCGCGTATTTGATTTATCGAAAATTCTTTTCCCGCTGGTTCGTGAGTAAAAATAAAATGAGGAGTAATTTTTTCTTCTTTAATAAGTCCTTCAAGATATTTTTTACTTTTTTTTGGATCGGTGCTCACAAGAATAATAGGAAGCATATTGATTGCATTTTAATACATTTCCTTGCTATATTGAAATTATGAATTTTCCTCCCAAACAACTGCTTTCTCAGATGGTGAAAAACGGAGCGATACCTAAAGAGAGCGCTGATGCCTATGAGCTTGAGAGCATTCAAAAAAACATTCCTATTTACGATTATCTACTAGCTCATTCCAAACTCAATAAAGTAGACGTTCTTAAAGCGGCAGCAGAAGTTTTACAGATTACATTCGTTGATTTAACAGCTTCTCCCATTGATCCTCAAGCAGCAGGTCTCGTGTCAGAAGCAGTCGCAAAGCGATTTAACATTCTTCCCTATCGATTTGACCCAGCGACAAATATCTTGTATGTTGCAACAACCGACCCGTTTAACACAACCGTAACTGAGTTTATTGAAAAAAAAATTAAAAAGCGCGTAGTACTTTCTCTGGCAGATAATGGGAGCATAGAGAGAATGTTAGCTATATCATATGCCCAGGGACTCTCGCCTGAGGTAACAGCAGCTCTTAAGGAATACACTCCAGAAGAACAAAAAATTTTAACCACAGACAGCGTAATTAAAGAAGCGCCGATTGCGAAGATCGTCAGTACGATCTTAGAGTTTGCAGTTAAAAGTCGTGCGTCTGATATTCATATTGAAACAGACGAAACGCGTACAAGAATCCGTTATCGCATCGACGGATTTTTAATAGAAAAATTATCACTCCCTAAAACTATTCATGACGCTCTTATTTCGAGAGTCAAAATTCTCTCACAGATGAAAATCGACGAACGAAGGATTCCGCAGGATGGACGATTCGGTTTTAAACAAGGAACTGAGGAAATTGATCTTCGTGTCTCTTCGCTTCCCACAGTACACGGAGAAAAAATCGTCATGCGTCTTCTCAAAAAAACCGGAGGAATACCTCTCGTAGGAGAACTTGGATTACGTGGAATACAGCATAAGTCTCTCGAAAACGCAATATTAAAGCCGTACGGAATCATTCTTGTTACCGGTCCTACAGGATCTGGAAAAACAACAACGCTTTATTCTATTTTGTCACGTCTTAATAAGCCAAATGTGAATATACTAACCCTTGAGGATCCTGTTGAATATCAACTTTCCGGCATCAACCAAGTACAAATCAACCCCCAAGCAGGACTCACTTTTGCTACAGGACTACGGGCATTTTTAAGACAAGACCCAAATATTATTCTTGTCGGAGAAATACGTGATAAAGAAACGACACAACTTGCAATACAAGCCGCGTTAACAGGACATTTAGTATTCTCTACTTTACATACCAACGATGCGGCAACCGCCATTCCCCGTCTTCTTGATCTTGGAGCAGAGCCATTTCTTGTTGCTTCTGTTTTGAATGCGTCCGTTGCCCAGCGTATCGCAAGAAGAATTTGCGATCATTGTAAGGAAGTTTATACTCCGACACCTGAAGTACAGGAAAATATAAGACATGTTTTGGGAGATTTTTTGCCAAAAAAATATAAAGATGGAGCGCCAATTCAACTTACCAAAGGAAAAGGATGTACGGAGTGTGGTAATAGCGGATATCTTGGTCGTATTGCGATTTTCGAGGTAATAGAAATTACCAATTCTATAAATAAAATGATCGTGCAGCACAAGACGGCAAAGGAAATTGAAGAGCAGGCAAAACAAGAAGGACTCATCATCATGAAGCAGGATGGATATCTGAAGGCGCTTGACGGCATCGTCACTATCGAGGAAGTGTTAAGAGTTGCAGAAGTATAGTATATTAAAGTATGGACTTACATCAATTATTAGAATTAACAATTCAAAGGAACGCGTCAGATCTACATCTTGTTACTGGTTACTACCCTACGATTCGTGTTGACGGAGAACTTTTTTCCATTCGTACAGCACAACTTCTCACCAAGGAAGTTGCTCAGCAGATCATGTTTTCTATGTTGTCTGATGAACAAAAAGAAAACCTACTTGCTAATAAGGAAATTGACATGGGTTATGAGTATGCCAACACGCGATTTCGTGTGAATGTATATTCTGCACGTGGAGCTTATAACGCATCATTCCGAACCATTCCCGCAACAATCAAAACAATTGAAGAGCTTGGTTTACCCGCTTCCTTCCATCACTTCAAAGATTTTAATAATGGACTTATATTGGTTACCGGGCCAACAGGAGAAGGAAAAAGCACAACGATCGCCTCTATCATTAACGAGATTAATGTAAATCAATCACGACATATCATTACTATTGAAGATCCCATTGAGTATGTATATCCTCCATCAAAATCGATTATTTCGCAAAGAGAATTGCATGAAGATACATTTTCATGGAACATCTCACTTCGATCGGTGCTTCGTGAGGATCCAGATGTAGTACTTGTCGGAGAGATGCGTGATTACGAATCTACGCAACACGTATTAACTATCGCCGAAACCGGGCATTTGGTATTTTCTACTCTACACACCAACTCTGCACCAGAAACCATTAATAGAATTATTGATATTTTTCCATCACACCAGCAAAATCAAATAAGAACACAACTTGCCAGTGTTTTAAAAGCAGTAGTAAGTCAGAAACTGCTTCCCCGAGCCGATGTCAAGGGTCGTATTGCAGCGCTTGAGCTACTCTATAACAACTCTGCTGTTTCATCTCTTATTCGTGAAGGAAAACCATATCTTCTTGATAACGTAATGCAAACGTCTGAAGCAGAAGGATTTATTTATTTTGAAAAATATTTGGCGGAGTTATATCATCAAGGAAAAATAAGTAAAGATACGGCATTTGCCTATGCAATTCGACCTAAAGATCTTGAAAAATATTTACGCTGATTGGTAATCCTCTATGCGTTATTCATATCGAGCAATAAAAAATAACACCATTGAAAGCAACGTTATTGACGCGGAAAGTGAAACTGTTGTTATAGAATATCTAAAAAATAGAGGATATTTTCCCATCGAGATTAAACTACGCGATAGTCTAGAATACACCTATCTTCAGCGATTGTTCAACAGGATTACATTTAATGATCTTGTTGATTTTACTAGGCAGTTGTCGATCATGTTAAACGCCGGTCTTACTCTTATTGAGTCGCTTGATATTCTTAAAAAGCAAGTGACTAAGGTACCCCTGAGAAATCTTATTGACGATATTGGAAAAAAAATTCGCGGTGGTGGTACGTTTTCTTCTGCGCTTAGAAATTATCCTGACTATTTTTCCAATTTATACATAGCTCTTGTTCGGGCGGGGGAAGCATCGGGAAAGCTAGCTGACGTCATGAAAAAACTTTCTGAAAACATGGAGAAAGAACGAGATTTTAAAGGTAAATTGAAAGGCGCTCTTATCTATCCTGCTATCGTTGTCGCGGGCATGATCTCTGTTATTTTTATTATGATTACGTTTGTTGTACCCAAACTTCTTGATCTTTATCGGGACTTTAGTATTGATTTACCTTGGAATACCAAATTACTCATTGTTCTTTCTAATTTTTTTGTACGTTTTTGGGTTCTTGTCATTCCAGGAGTTATTGGTGGGGCATTTTTGCTTCGAAGGTACTTTAAAACTAAAAAAGGGAAGATGTTATTAGACTCGACTCTTTTGAAGCTTCCCGCGTTTAGTAATGTGATTAAAATGGCAGCTCTTGTGGACTCAACCAGAACTCTTGCAATTCTTGTTTCGTCCGGTGTCTCAATTCTTGAAAGCATGACGATTATCACCGAAACGACAAGTAACGTGGTGTATCAGAATGCATTTAGGAACGTTTACAAAGAGATTGAGAGAGGGTCTTCAATTGGAACTGCATTTTCTTTGGATCCCATTTTTCCGCCAATACTTGTACAGATGACCATTGTTGGAGAAAGCACCGGACATCTGGATGAAACACTCGATAGGTTGTCTAAATACTTTCAAGCAGAGTCGGAGCTTGCGATAAAAGCAGTGACTACGCTTATTGAGCCAGCAATTCTAGTAGTCTTGGGTTTTGCCGTATCATTTATCATCCTCTCGGTCATAACCCCAATCTATAATCTCACCACCTCAATAAAATAGATTGCTAAATGGTTAAATTGTTGAATTGTTGAATTGTTGAATTGTTGAATTGTTGAATTGTTACTTCATTATCTAGCCATTTAGCAATTTACCAATTTGACAATTCAGCTAGTCTCTGGATATTTCGTGTGCTCCACGTTTCTCCACCCTCTCTTTAAGTAAAGAATAATCGCTCAGTTGATAGTTTTCTATAAATGTTTTTACCGCGCTTCTTGTTTGTTCGATGAGTGGGAAATCTGCAAGAGAAGCGATTTTTAACTCAGTTACTCCATGTTGTTTGGTGCCATGAATTTCTCCTTCTCCACGATGAGCTAGATCGTATTCGGCAATTTCAAACCCACTGGTGTGTTGTGCAAAATATGACAAGCGCTTTTGCACGTGAGGGAAAATAGTTTCGGTAAAAAGAAGACAGTATGACTGGATATTATTTCTACCAACGCGACCACGTAATTGATGGAGTTGTGCAAGTCCAAATCGTTCTGCTCCTTCGATTACTATGATCGTCGCATCTGGAATATCAATCCCTACCTCAACAACCGAAGTTGAGACAAGAATCGAAAATTCTTTATTTTTAAAGCCTTGCATGACTCTTTCTTTTTCGTCCGACTTCATCCTACCATGAAGGAGGCCGAGCTTAAGCTTTGGAAAGATACTTTTTGAAAGCGTATCAAATTCTTTTGTTGCGGCACGTACCGACTGCATAGTCTCTTTTTCTGACTCTTCAATGAGAGGGCAGATTACGAAAACCTGCGCTTTTTGTTCTACTACGTGTTTTTGAATCCATTCATATGCATTTTTGCGTTTTTCCTTTGGAACAAGAAATGACTTAATCGGGATTCGTCCTTTTGGCATTTCGCTAATCACCGACAGATCAAGTTCTCCATACAGCGCAAGCGCGGTAGTTCTTGGAATGGGTGTTGCGGTCATGGTTAGAAGATGGGGATTTATTCCTTTGGATTTTAAAATTGATCTTTGACGCACGCCAAATCGGTGTTGCTCATCGATGACGACAAAGGCAACTTTGGAAGTATCAAATTGACGATTTAGCAACGCGTGAGTACCAATAACAACGTTGGTATTTAGTATTTGGTATTTGGTATTTGGGGAGTTTTTTCCTGTTATAAGATCTACTTTGAGATTGGTTTTTGCAAAAAGTTTGGTGAGTGTTGCGTAATGTTGCTGAGCAAGGATTTCGGTTGGAGCCATAATGAGACTGTGAAAACCATTAAGATGAGCAATGTAACAGCCAATTGCCGCGACAACTGTCTTACCAGACCCTACATCACCCTGGACAAATCGATTCATTGGTTGTGGTTTTCCTAGATCAGAAATCATATCGTCGAGTACTTTATTCTGATCGTTTGTCAAGGTAAACGGGAGGTGTTTTATGAACTCGTCAATATCCTTCCTATATATAAGTATATTAAGAGGGGTAGAGGTTTTTTCTTGTTTCCAGGACTGTTTTACTAGTTCCGACGAAAGTTGCAAAGTAAAAAGCTCATCAAAAGATAAGCGCTTTTTTGCTTGACTCAGAAGGGCCTTTGTTTCGGGAAAATGAATATGTTGATAACTATTGTTAATCGCTAATAGTTGATTGTTAATTGTTAATTGTTTGGGAAGGTATTCTTCCTGCGAAATATTTTGTAAAACAAAATGTATTTTAGATCGTAGAGTATGAGATGAAAGTCCTCTTTTTTCAGGATAGACCGGAGTAATTCTTCCCGTGTGAATGAGTGGGGATTTTTCTAAAAGTTCAAACTCAAGTGGTTCAAATGCAAGACCTATTTTACTCTTCTTCACTTTTCCACTGATAGAAACGAGAACGTCTTTTTTTACTGTTTTTAAAATGTATGGTTGATTAAACCACGTTACTGTTATTTTTCCCGTTTCATCCTCAACAATAATTTCTTGTATGGTAATATGCCTTCGGGTATAGATTTGTTTGGTAGCGATAACTTTGCCTTGAATAGTAACTTGTTCGCCTTCTTGGAGAAATCCGACTTTTGATACGACGGAAACGTCATTGTATCTTGAAGGGAAGTAGTTAATAAGATCTTCAAATGTATTTACTCCAACAGATTTCAGTTTTTTAATGGTGACTGCGCTTGTTGAGGGAAGGGATGTAACTGGAGTATTTAAATCGAGCATTGTTATTTTGTTAAATTGTTACATTGTCAAATTGTTAGCCATTTAGCAATTTAACCATTTAACCATTTAACCATTTACTCTCATCGTAAAAATAGGAATGGTGCGAGGGAGGAGAAAATTAAGATGATGGTTGATATGGTTACGACAATTTTGATAAACCGATCTCGATTCAACAATTTAAACAATCTCATGGATTTATTATATAATATCCTTTGATGGTTATTCCGCGACGAGCTAGATTAAGAAGACTCTATGCTCGGCAGAAATTTACAACAAAACTTCTTATTGTAGGAGTCGGTTTCTTACTTGTCTCCTTCATCTTTCTCTTCCTTACATTTGCTTGGTTTGCGAGAGATCTTCCGGCACCTGGAAAACTTGTTCAAGTGAGCAATTCTTCAACAGTTTTTTATGATCGGGATGGAAACGTCTTGTTTGAGATGTATAAAGATCGCAATCGTGTACCGGTTTCTCTCAAGGAGGTTTCTCCTTTTGTCCAAAAAGCAACGGTAGCGATTGAGGATAAGAATTTCTACAAACACAAAGGGATATCTGAGACAGGTATTATACGATCTGTTTTTGCAATTGTTTTCAAAGGAACCGTACAGGGTGGATCAACCATTACTCAGCAACTTATTAAAAATGTACTGCTCGATTCACAACGCACTGCTTCGAGAAAAATTAAAGAAGTGATTCTTGCCATAGAAGTTGAGAGGAGATATAACAAAGATCAGATTCTTGAATTGTACCTAAATGAAGCGCCTTATGGAGGGACGTTTTGGGGTATTGGTTCGGCAAGCCGTGGTTATTTTGGTAAGCCACCAAAAGATCTTACCATTCTTGAATCAGCATTTTTGGCAGGACTGCCCCAGCTCCCAAGTTACTATTCACCATTTATCGGAACTAAAGACGCGTGGAAAGGTCGAACGACTTCGGTCTTACGACGAATGCAGCAAGACCACTACATTACTTCAAAAGAAGAGGAAACAGCGTTGAAGCAAATGAACTCGCTCAAGTTTACCGAACCAAAATTAAGTATCAATGCTCCTCATTTTGTATTTTATGTTCGAGAACAACTTGAGAAAGAGTTTGGTGTAAAGATTCTGGATCAGGGAATCAGAATCAAGACAACGCTTTCGTCCAAAGTGCAAAAGATGACGGAAGAGATTGTAAAAAAAGAGATAGAGAAATTAAAGGGTTCAAATGTCGGTAACGGCGCTGCGGTAGTTGTTGATTCGAAAACAGGAGATATTTTAGCGATGGTTGGATCGTACGATTACAATAATGAAAAATACGGTAAGTTTAATGCGGCTCTTGGTAAAAGACAGCCTGGATCGTCGATAAAGCCGATTACGTATGCTCTTGCGTTTGAGAAGGGTTATACTCCTGCAACGGTTATTATGGATCTTCAGACTACGTTTCCCGATCAAGGAGAAAAAGAATACATCCCGGTTAATTATGACGGAAAGTTTAACGGGCCCATGCAGTTGCGATTCGCACTAGGAAACTCGATTAATATTCCGGCGGTTAAGCTTCTTGCTATGGTTGGTATTCGCGACTTCTTGCGTAAAGCAGAAGCAATGGGTCTTGAATCATTTGCTCCAACGCAAGAAAATCTAAATCGATTTGGATTGTCTATTACGCTTGGTGGTGGAGAGAGTACTCTTTTGGATATGACGTCTGCCTTTTCGGTATTTGCCAGAGGTGGTATAAAAAAAGATTCGCAATCAATAATCGAAGTAAAAGATTATAGAGGAAGAACTCTTTATAAACCCAAGAAAGGATCAGACAAGACAGTGTTTTCTCAGGAAGTTTCATTTCTCATTTCTCATATTCTGTCAGACAATAACGCAAGAAGTTTAGCATTTGGTACATCGTCATATCTTAATGTTCCTGGAAAAACAGTAGCAGTAAAAACAGGTACATCAAATGACAAAAGAGATAACTGGACCATTGGGTATACGAACGACGTTACAGTCGGGGTCTGGGTTGGTAATAATGACAACTCTCCTATGAATCCTAAAATCGCATCTGTTAATACAGGAGCCTCTCATATTTGGTATAACATAATGTCAAAGTTGCTCGGTAAAGACTACGAATACAAAGACGGTATAATCCAGTTACCAAGCAAAATAAAAGCACTTACCGTCGATTCGTATCTTGGAGGATTGCCCAAAGATGGATCTCCTACTCGATCTGAGTATTTCGTCGAAGGATCAGAACCAAAAGATGTCTCTCCTGCTTACAAAAAACTAAAAATTTCTAAGTCAACCGGTAAACTTGCAAACGACGTTGAAATTAAGAGTGGTGATTATGAAGAAAAAGAATTTGTTGTTGTGCGGGAAACTGATCCCGTCTCAACCGACGGTAAAAACAGATGGCAGGAAGCGATTGATGCTTGGGCAAAAGGACAAGGAGATGGTAAGTTTCATTATCCAACCGAGACGTCAGATGCAAATGTTGACTCGGTCGCTGTTTCTATAAAAAACCCGTCTGATAAGTCAACTGTTGGAAATAGTTTCCATGTCGAGGCGAGTATCGTATCTGGAGATAAAATTAAAAACATCAAAATATTTATTGATGGAAAAGAGGAACGTAACTTGGACGGACATAGACAAACAATCGATGAATCGTTCAATCTCTCAGATGGAGTGTATGAAATAAAGGTAGTCGCAAAGAACGAAAAAGATAAAGAAGGATCGTCTACGATTAAAATTGGAGTAAATAAAGCGCCGTAAGTAATTATCTGATCTCTGCTTGGTATTTTTCCTTCAACGTTTTTATTATTGTTTCTTTTTCAGGAATTACATCTTCTTTTGTCAGATTTTTATCTGATGACAGAAACTCTAACTTAAGGAATACTGATTTTTTATCATTTTGCGTCCGTGGCTCCTCACCTAACGTAACTTTGGACAACATTGAAGACGAGTTTCGTACTTCATGCAGTAGTTCGCCTACTTTTACTTCGATGTCAACTAAAAGTGACAGATCTTGAAAGATAACTTGCGGAGGAGTTGTGTACACGGTGGCCTTCTCCTTCTTTTTAAGAGCGTACATCTGTTCTATGTTTATTTCAGAAAAGAATGTATTTACGCCTACGTGGTTAATCTCGACAATAGAATGATCAAAACGTATAAGTAATTTCTCAAAAAGAGCTTCGATGAATCCTTTTGTTGAAGTATAAGAATTACTTGTTGAGTAAGTCAGTACTCCAAGAGTTCTCTGTTCAACATAATCATTTCCTTTCAGGAAGTAAATTTTTCCAATTTCGAAAAGGAGAATCTGTGGTTTTTTATACTTCTTTTGTTCGACTAAGGTTTTTAACAGACTTTCCTCAAGCGTTGTTCTCAACATGATTTTTTCACTACTCAACGAGTTTTCTAGTTTGATGGGAGTTAGTTTAGATTGAGATTCGTTGACAAGTGGTTCGGTAATTTCTTCGTTAAAACCAAACCCAACAAGAGCATTTCGGATTTCTTCCTCAAATTCATAAAGACTTGATTGGACGTTGAGCGGTGGTGGAAATGCAGGAAGTTGAGCCGGAATATTGTCGTATCCAAAGATTCTTAACACTTCCTCAATAACATCTTCTTCTTGCTCGATATCGGTTCGAAAGTATGGAATCGACACGTTAATTGAGTCAGTTCCCTTTTTTGTTGGTAGTTCAAGTCTGTTAAGTAATGTATTTGCTTCGTCTAGTGAAATAGTTACTCCACTAAGTCTGTTAAGATTTTTGATGGATAGTTCGATTGTTTTTTCCTCAGGTTTTACAAGGTATGTATCGGTATGATCGACAAGTTTTCCTCCACATAGTTCAAGTATCAATGCAAGACCTCTTCTTAATCCGAGCTCTGCGAGATGCGGATGAGTAAACTTTTCTAGTCTCGTAGATGCTTCAGTTCGAATTTGGTGACGGAGCGACGATCTTCGAATGGTGGCTTGGTTCCACGTTGCAGATTCGAGAATGACCGACGTTGTTGAGTTTTGAATTCCGCTCTCAACACCACCAATAATACCGGCAAGTCCAAGAACTTGATTGGGACTTGCGACCACAAGATCGTCTTCAACAAGTTTGATTACTTTTCCACCAAGTACGGTTAATGATTCATCTTTTTTTGCATTGCGAACAATAAGGTGTCTCTCCGATACTTTGTCAGCGTCAAAAGCATGCATAGGACGACCGATTTCGATCATGACAAAATTAGTTATGTCGACAAGATTATTTATCGATTTTATTCCGTACGTTTCCAATTTTTCTTTAAGCCATTTAGGCGACTCGCCTATTTTGATTCCTTCTATAGTAACGCTGTCAAATCGTGGACAAAGCTCAGGGTTCTCGATCTCAATTTTCGTGTCTTTTTTGATGGTGAGAATTTCATTTAAATATTCTTTTGGAAGCTTGATTTTGGTATTAAGAACTGCTCCGGTTTCGCGTGCTAAACCAATTATCGAAAGACAGTCTGCTCTGTTCTGACGAATTTCAAGATCGTACACAATATCATTTCCTACCTTTTTATACGGACCATCCTGCATGTGTCCGACCGAGGTAAGTTTATGTATGAGTTCGCTTGGTTCTATGTCGAAGTCAACATAATCTCGAAGCCAGTTAATAGGTAATTTCATAAGTTATGCAAATGCAATTTCTCCGCTGTACAGTTTTCTAATATCTTTAATGCCGAAGTCGAGCATGACCAATCTGTCGAGTCCAATACCAAATGCAAATCCAGACCATTTCTTAGGATCAATACCGCAAGATCGTAGTACGTTTGGATGAACCATTCCTGATCCTAATACTTCGATATATCCTCTATATTTACAGACACTACATCCCTCAGTGTGACAAAATGTACATTCCACATCGAGACCTGCACCCGGCTCAACCTGAGGATAATATTTACATCTAAATCGTGTTTTAACATCCCCGTAGAGAAAGTGAACAAACTCAATAAGCGTTCCTTTGAGATCTGCCATGCTGATATTTTTATCAATCACAAGACCTTCGTACTGATAAAACATGGAGTTGTTGGTAGGGTTTGATGTTTCGTTTCGATACACTTTCCCTGGAACTACAATTCTTAAAGGAAGTTTTTCTGAGGTCATTGCTCGAGTCTCAACAGATGAGGTGTGAGTTCTTAGTAGTATCTCTGGGTCGCTAATATACAGAGTGTCTGCGAGGTCGCGCGCCGGATGATCATGGGGAAGATTGAGTTTTTCGAAATTGTATTCGTTGGTTTCGATTTCAGGACCTTCATAAACACTGTATCCTAAGTAGCGAAAAAAACTGTTTAGTTTTCGCAGTGTTTGTGTTGTAGGATGAAGATGTCCAAGTGGTGGTTTTATTCCAGGAAGTGTCGGATCTTCCACAGTTTCTTTAGAAAAATTCTCACCTAATTCTTTTTTCTTGTGTTCTAATGTTTCTGCAATTTGATTTTTAAATTGATTTATTTTGATACCAAAATTTTTGCGCTCTTTCTCTTCCACCTCCGTAATTTTTTGAAGAAGTGAGTTTATAAGTCCGGATCGACCGAGAAATTTAATCTGCAAATTTTGAAGTTCGTCACTGTCTTTGATTTTTGAGATAGCATCTAAGAATTCTTTTTGAAGAGTTTCGATACGGTCCATGAAAGAATTATACTAGAAATACACACCATGTCATCCCGCACTTTTTTGTCATCCCGCACTTGATGCGGGATCCATTAATATATGTACCATGTCTTATTTTATTTACATTATTGCAAGTAAGAAAAATGGAACGTTATATATTGGGGTAACGAGTAATCTTGCAAAAAGAATTTACTTACATAAAGAAAAACTAATAGTTGGATTTACTGAAAAATACGACGTAGATCGTTTAGTTTATGTTGAATCGTATGAGTTTATTAAAGATGCAATTAAAAGAGAAAAGCAATTGAAAAAGTGGAAACGACAATGGAAGATAGATTTGATTGAGAAAAAAAATCCAAATTGGGAAGATCTATATAGAGATTTAATTTAGGTGGATTCCTGCTTTCTCGCCTCGCTGAAGCTCCGGCGAAGCGGGCGCAGGAATAACAAAAAGCGCAGGAGTAATAGGAGGTATAGGATAGATAAAAATTATCGTGTTTTGCCCCTTACTACAATAAATAATTAGTTTTGAGAGCTTTTAAATCTAAATAGAATTTTTTCTTTTGTTTGGTGTATTTGCCTTTGTATATTTTCAACTTGATCTGGCGTCATGTCTTTATTTGATTCATCAATGTTTGTCCACCAACATTGAATACCCCAAATAAGGTTTAGTTGATCAGTATCTCCAATTACAGCTATTAGTGGATTACCAGATTGATCCTTTGCAGTAATTTTTGAATCAAGAGGTTCTTGTGACTGGAACGCTTTAACAGAGTTAATGTGATTAAGTTTCTCCTCTGGGAGTTCGTATTTTCCAAGCAGAACTCCAACACGACCGGAAAGATTACCGTCAGGACCATGATCGTCTTCATCTCTACAATCTTCAGCAATAAAAACCAGTGGAAAAACAGAATGGCTTTCTGGAAGTGGGAATTGATCCCTTTCACGCGCTGACATATTATTTTACTTTGTTGATTATTTCAGTGAACACTTCTGGGTGTTCGACGGCGATTTGAGCAAGTACTTTACGATCAAGTTCCACCTTTTTCTTTTTGAGAGATTGAATAAAGACACTGTATGACAGTCCTTGTTCGCGGACTGCAGCGTTAAGTCGCACAATCCAAAGCGTTCGAAAATTACGCTTTGTTCTTTTTCTACCATGATATGCGTACTGACCTGCATGAAGAACAGCTTCTTTTGCTTTTTTAAACTGTTTACTTCGACTCATCCAGTACCCTTTGGCAAGTTTAAGTACTTTTTTGTGTCTATTTTTAGTTGTGGTTCCTGCTTTAATTCTCATAGTTTCACGTTCTACTCTACTTAAGTCCTAACATTCGTAAAATCTTTTTGGCGTATTCTCCCTTTGTTTCTTTCATAAGTTTGAGACTTCGAATTCGTTTCTTGCCCTTTTTGGTTCTGTTGTGTCTTAAATAGTGTGAACGATGTAGTACCTTACCTGATTTGGTTACTTTAAATCGTTTTGCTGCTGATTTTCGTGTTTTTTGTTTTCCCATAATTACTTCTTGCGTGACACAACTGCTCGTATAACTCTTCCTTCAATTCGTGGCTCCTTGGAAACATTTATGTCGCCAAGTTGGGCTATAAACTTTCGCGCTAGTTCTAGCGCCATGGACTGCTTGCCCATCTCTCTTCCTTTTAACGTTAAATTAATTCTTACTTGGTTACCATCGCTCAAAAACTCGCGTGCTTTCTCTATGATTCTTTCTAGATCTGCCTGAGCGATAAAAAGCGATAATTTTAAATCTTTTACAACGCTTTTCTTAATTCCTTTTTTAGCTTCTTTAAGCTTTTTTTCTTCTTGATATAAAAACTTTTTAAAATCAATTATTTTTGCAACAGGCGGATTAGCTTTTGGAGCAACAAGTATGAGATCTTCTTCTCTTTCTTGCGCAATCTTAAGAGCTTCTTCCTTTGATAAAACTCCAATCTGTTTGCCTTCCCAGTCGATGACTCGAAGTTGAGGAAAATTGATCTGAAAATTAATGACAAATTTACTTCTGTCAATAAGCGATCTTGGTCCTCTTCGATATCGAGGGTTATGCATATTGTTCGATTTGTTCCTTTACCATTTTAAGAAATTGAGTAAGGGGAAGAAGACCGAGGTCTTTTCCTTCATGAGTTCGAATACTAATCTGCATGTTGTCCTTGCCCTCTAATTCCTTATCTCCCATTATAACCATATAGGGTACTTTTTGCAAGGTTGACTCACGGATTTTAGCTCCAAGCGTTTTGTTTTCATCATCAAGTTCAACGCGTATGTTGTGTTTTTTAAGTTCTTCTGCAATATGTTTTGATTGATCGTTATGTTTCTCAGATACAGGAAGAACGGCGACCTGTATAGGCGCAAGCCACAGAGGAAACGAGCCCTGGTAGTGTTCTGTCAGAATTCCAATAAAGCGTTCGACAGAACCTAAGACTGCACGATGAATGATGACGGGACGTTTTGGCCTTCCATCTGAATCGATATACTCTAGCTTCATTCGTTCGGGTATTTGAAAATCAAGCTGGATTGTGGCAAGCTGCCAGTCTCGATCTTGCGAGTCTTTTATATGTATGTCTATTTTCGGTCCATAAAAAGCTCCGTCTTTTTCCTTGATGCCAAACTTCACTCCGGACTCTTCCAGGGCTTTTTTAAGATCTTTTTCTGCTGTTTCCCAGAGTTTTACATCTCCCATTGCTTTCTCGGGTTTTGTGGATAAGTAGAATTCGGGTTTAAAGTTGAGTGATTTATAAAAATCAACAACCAAAAGCAAAAGATTTTTGATTTCTTCCTGAATTTGATCTGGTCGTACAAAATGATGTGCGTCATCGATGGTAAACTGGCGTACGCGAAATGCTCCTCCCAAAACTCCAGAAAGTTCGTTTCGATGCAAAACACCAAAATCAGAGTAACGGATTGGTAGATCTTGGTAACTTTTCGGTTTTGTTGAGTAGATAAGCGCTGCACCGGGGCAGTTCATTGGTTTTAGAGAATACGACTCTTTTTCAATCGCTAGATTGAACATATTCTCGTGATAGAAATCCCAATGACCAGACTGTTTGAATAACTGGCTTTTTACCATGACCGGTGACGAGATCTCTTGGTAGTTTTCCTTAAGTAAGCGATCACGCAATGACTGGATAAGCGTTTTGTAAATAACATACCCTTTGTGGTGCCAGAATATAGCGCCAGGAGCTTCTTCGTGGAAAGAAAATAAATCCAATACTTTTCCGAGTTCGCGGTGATCTTTAAGTTGAGCCATAAGAAAGATTATACATTACCTAAGATGGAAAGAGTTCTTCTCGCTCTTCGGTATGAATTGTCCAATCTTCATATTTAATCATAGCTTCATTAACTAATGTGGCTGTAAAAATAAGTCGCTCGTTTATTCGAGAAATGACTTCTCTGTTTCCACCATGTATGCGAAGAAGATTGTCGATTGGCATCTCAAGTTGCAGAGCTACTTCTCTCTGTGTTTGATCGTCAATATCTGGAAATTGGGCTGCTATGCATTGATCTATCATTTCTTTTGCTTTGTTCTCGTTCAATTCAGGAAATGGAAATGTTGGACCAAAAAGGAGCGCAGAAAATAGTATTGCAGGGACTCGGTACGGAGCGACTCGAATAGAGTCGCTTCGAAAATTATGAAATGTTAGTTTTCTTAGCCGATCTAAACTTTCAAGAGGACTTCTGTCTTGCGCAATGATAGACTGCGCATGGTCTGACTCACGCATTACGTTTTCAATTTTCAATCTTTCAACGGAACGTTCTGCATAAAGATCAAAGAAAATTCGGTCATATTTTCTTGTTACATATTGTGACTCAGACATAAGCTGCATCGCCTTCAGCCATGCAGACGCAAGACGCGTACGTGCGATAAGACGATTGGGTGATCGTCCAATAGAGTCTGGACTGAGCGCTGCAATAATTTGATCTCGAGCATCTTTTTTAAGATTTTTTTGAGCTTTTAAAAAGCCAGAGCTTTCTATTATTTCTAAACCTCTATTAAATTCGGACTTTAAATTATATTTAGTAATCTCACCATTATCAATACGTCTCATGAGTTCATCAATATAATCGGTCAGAGTTTTGATCTGAGACGTTTGTTCTTCTCCTGGTCTATATTTAGCAGAAATATGTTCTGATGCAGCTCTCATTGCTCCTTCAACTGTTTTATAAGGCAATATGCGTTGTTCGATATAGCCTTCTCCTTTTTTTCTTCGCCGTAAAATGATTTGATCTTTTGATTTTGCTTTTGTTGAGTCGATCCACTGAGGTATTGCTATAAAACCATTGACAAGATTAAATCGTAAGCCACTTGTTCTGTTACCTTGCTGTTCCTGCCAATCAAATAAAAGGGGCCAAGACGATCTTGTTTTAGTAAATAGCAACTCAGGTCCGCGTGCTTGACGTCTTGCAATGATCGCCGGTGCTTGTGCTCGTAAACCGTCTGGGGAAGCCGCCCGACTTCGATTTTCAGGAGTTGCCATAGATCTATTTTAGCACACCCAGAGGCTATTTTTACATTATGTTATACTTTTTAAATCATGAAAAATGAAACTCCAAAATGGTGGAGATGGTTTCCTTGGGTGTTGGGAATAGTTGTTGTGGGAGTTGGGAAGTTTGCGTGGTGGCAAGGTCAGAACGATCAAATCTTTGCCCTTTTTGGCATAGTTGCGTGGAGTGTCATGTGGACTCATTATGTGAACGGGGAGATGCGAAGACTCAATCCAAATCTTCCAAAGAACATGCTTTATCATAAGGTGTCATCTTATGTAGTACTCGCCTCTTTATTTCTTCACCCTGTTCTCCTTGCGATGGCATTAAACCCAAGCGGTACAAAGACACTGGTTACGTTTTATGATTATGTACCTGCAACAAGCGCATGGGCTATTGCATTTGGTCAAATTGCCCTTGGTTCTTTTTTGACTTTTGAAATACTTGAAAGGTTGAAATCAAAAGCTTGGGTAAAAAAAATATGGTGGATCGTCAATCTTTCACAGTCAATCGCAATGACCATGATTTTCTTCCACGCACTTCATCTTGGAAGTTTATTACAAACCGGATGGTATCGTGGCTTCTGGATATTATTAGGGATAATACTTCTTCCTTGTATGCTTCACACACATTACTCAGATCTAAAGGGATTCAAGAAATAATTATTGATAAAGTTTGGGGTGGAGGAAGCGAGCGAGTGCGAAAGCAACTCCGTGTTCAACACCTGTCGATCGCGTGACTACTTCTTTAGTCATGAGTCCAAACATGCCAATTCCTGACCCAACATTTTTAGTGCCAAATAATGTATCGACGGCTTCTTCAAGATTTTTACCTTTTTGAATTTCCTTTATTATTTTTGGAGGTAGTACGAGTCCGCCAGACGAACCAACACCGATCTGCCCTTTTCTATCAATAACAACTACCATCGAACTCTCAAACCAACCATATTTATGTTGATGTAGTCCTCCTTCAATCCCTACTCCATAATCTGCACTCTTTACTTCTTTCATTGCGGCTTTTGCTCTGTTGAGTGCTCCTTGATATGCTTCGTCAATGTGAGTTGGTTGATCTTTTACGCCAGATGAAACAGAAACTCCGACAACTTCTACGTTTTTAAAATGATGAGAGAAGATTTTTTTAACAGGATTGGTTTTTGTTGGATTTATTGATCCTACCGCAACAATCATGAATATAAGTATATCAAAAGGTATAATAGGCATATGTTTGTTGATGAAGTGACGTTAGAGATAAAAGGCGGGTCTGGAGGAAACGGTAAAGTCTCTTTTTTTCCGTTCAAAGGTGGACCAAGTGGTGGTAATGGAGGAAATGGTGGTAGCGTATACGCGCTTGCCAACCAACAAATGTCTAGTTTAAATCTGTATGCCAGTAGATTTCGTATAAAAGCAGAAGATGGTCAGTCGGGTGACAAAAATCGTAAAGCCGGTGTCAATGGTGAGGACCTGGTGATAAAAGTACCTATCGGATGCACTTTGATTGATCTTGACACAAAGGAAGAACGTGAATTAAATGAAAAAGATGAGAAGATATTGGTTTCACGAGGGGGGATGGGTGGTTTGGGAAACGACGCTCTGAAATCATCTACGAACCAATCTCCGTTAAAAGCTAAGCCAGGAGAACTAGGGGAAGTACGAAAAATCAAAATAATTCTTAGGCTAATTGCAGATTACGGATTGATAGGGATTCCAAATGCAGGAAAAAGCACTCTTCTTAACGAGCTAACAAAAGCAAATGTTCGTACTGCTGATTATCCGTTCACTACCCTCGAACCAAGTCTAGGAGTACTCGATAAAAAGGTTTTGGCTGACATACCAGGTCTTATCGAAGGAGCTTCATCAGGGAGAGGACTGGGGATAAAGTTTCTTAAACATATTGAAAAGGTTTCTGCGCTCTTACTCTGTGTTTCTGCTGAATCGTCAGACGTAAAAAAGGATTACTCAACGGTTATGAATGAAATCATTGCGTTTAATCCAAAACTTAAAGAAAAAGAAGTAGTAGCGTTGTTAACTAAAACTGACTTACTTGAAGAAAGTGAGATTAAAAAGAAAGTAAAGGAACTTAAAAAATGCACCAACAATGTTTATTCTGTTTCTGTTTTAGACGACAAAAGTATTGAAAAGTTAAGAAGGGCTATTCACACGGGCTGCGTATAAAAGTTCAAACATTCGAGCTGTTTCCTCAAGACCTACACATCCATCAGTAATGCTTACACCATACTTATGAACACTTCCTGGGATAAATGGCTGAGAGCCTTCTTTTAGATTGCTTTCAATCATAACTCCCATAATCGCCTTACTTCCTGCTGCAATCTGGCGAGCAAGATCTTCTACCACAAGTATCTGGCGCCTATAATCTTTCCCGCTATTTGCATGAGATGGATCAACCATAACATTTGGGTTGTGGCCAGACTCAATGAGTTGCTCAGTAACTAAATCAATACTTTGTGAGTCATAGTTTGGTCCGTTAGAACCACCTCTTAAAATAACGTGACAGTCGGGGTTACCCATTGTTGCAAGAACCGCTGTTCTTCCATCTTCCGTAGTACCTGGAAAGTGGTGAGGATGACGTGCTGTTTCGAGAGCGTCAATGGCAATGTCAACATTACCCTCGGTTCCGTTCTTAAATCCAATTGGGAATGAGAGTCCCGACGCAAGATGTCTATGTAATGGGCTTTGCGTAGTGCGTGCTCCGATAGCACCCCAACTCATAAGTCCTGCGTAATAATCTGGAGTAATAGGATCTAGTAACTCTGTCCCTATTGGTATACCCATGTTGGTAATATCGCACGCAAGTTTTCGCGCTATCAAAAGACCATTATTAAAATCAAAGCTTTCATCAAGATGAGGATCTGTAATAAGTCCTTCCCACCCGACAGTAGTGCGAGGCTTTTCAAAATACAAACGCATAATAAGTTCTAATTGATCACCAAACTGAGCGCGACATTTTTTAAGCCACTTTGCGTACTCGAGAGCTGAGTCTGGATTATCGACAGAACAAGGTCCGACAACGAGAATAAGCTTACTATGCAAGCCTGGATTAAGAGCGAGTCGTATCGCCTCTCTTCCTTTCATAGCCGTTGTAATGCTATTCTCTGTTGCTGGATGAGTAGACTTAACTTCGAGAGGACTTAAGAGAGGTATGGACTCTCCTCGTATGTGTAAGTTTTCAATTCTAGACTCTGGGAGTGGGAATTCTTTTCCTGGCATGGAGAAATTATATCACAGAGCCTCAAGAAGCGATATCTGCGCCGTCTAGTGAACTATGTGGGAACTTATTTTATGTTTTTCTTGTAGAAATTATAGGTTTTTGTAATATTCTCTTCATTAATTTGTAACGCTCTCTTGGCTGCGGATCTTGATCTTCTGTTGTAACACCCATTTGCCTTAATTCCTTAGCAAATTCCAATTCGGCCGCGACTTGCGGAAACGGAGCAAATCTTTCTTCGGCATTAGCTGCATCATCTTGAATTCTGTCTTTATATTTATCTTTTAACTTCTCGTCAGCATGAATAAATGCGTCTAATAAATCTAGACCCTTCTTTATTGTATCTATTACCTCTGTTGGATTATGCGACTCTCCACGATCTCGCACTGATAAACTAATGCCGTCCTTTTCCGATTTCACTCTTACAAAAGTATCTTTTTCCCGATCGTTATCATCAACTAATTGGGGAGTTGTTTTCGCCTCAATGTGAATGCTATCCCACTCGTGAGTATCCATGTCTTGAAAAAGTCGTAAAGAGATTTCTCGTTCAGAGTCACCGATTAATCTTTCCCAAATTGTTACATTTCCAATGGCCCACCTTTTGATTGATAAGTTCGGGTACATTTTTAAGGCTTCTTCTAGTTGGAGGGGTGTTTCGGGAGTATCCATGAAGCAATTATACAAGACTGCGCCGTTTCGTAAACTAGTTGGAACTTATTTTACAACTGGAGGAAGCACTTTTTCAATAAGTGGTTTAGGATCCTCAAATAATTCAGGATATTGACGATGAAGCGTATTTAATATTGTAAGAAAAAACCCAAAGGCCTGAGCGGTTATTCTACCTTCGGGATCAGGTTTTCTACGAGTCATTTCTAACAATTTATTATTCATAAACATGAAATCAGTGCCTCCCGCTTCATCAAAACAATAAACGGCTCTTGGACCAATTTTATCATGAGCTTCAGCTGGAGTTTCTCTTTCAAACAAGTCATCTCTATTGTCTAATCTTCTATATTGGAGTAAAACGTCTTTAAAAGGAGATTTATTTGGAGCAGTTCCGCTCATGATCGACACTGATTCAACACCGGGAAGATCTACGGGAAGCTCTTCTACGTCGACTACTCCAGATAAATAACGATAAGCCTCAGAAAAAATAGATCTCTCGGTCATACTTCGATTATATCATATAGACTGTTGCAGTATGCTGGCGCGATCGACGGGACTCGAACCCGCAACCTCTTCCGTGACAGGGAAGCGCTCTAACCAATTGAGCTACGACCGCTGGTGGTCGCTACAGGACTTGAACCTGTGACCTTTGCAATGTCAATGCAACGCTCTAGCCAACTGAGCTAAGCGACCAGTCTAGCATATTTTACCATTTGTGATACACTAATTCCGATGAAAACGTTTATTGATAAGCTTGCATTTATTGAGATTCAAGATAAAAAAGTTCTTGTTACGTTGAGTCGTGGCAAAGACACGTGGTATATACCAGGAGGTAAACGAGAAGGAAATGAAACAGATGTAGAAGCGCTTATTCGCGAAGTTAAAGAAGAGCTTGATGTCGATATAGACCCATCTACAATCCAATCATACGGAGTTTTCGAAGCACAAGCACATGGTAAACCCGAAGGAACCATTGTGAGAATGACCTGTTATCAAGCAAAATACAAAGGAGATCTTAGTCCGCAGAATGAAATCGATAAGCTTCAGTTTATTTCCTATTCTCAAATTGATTTAACTGCTCCGGTTGATCATCTTATTCTCAACGACCTCCACTCAAAAAACCTCATCACTTAGTGGAGCTTGCGAAAGATCAAGCATGTGAGGTAAATCTCCGCCTAAGATCTTAAATCCCATGCGTTTTGCAGTGATATCATAGCGCATATGTCCCCTATTTCCAGCGCTGTTATTGATTGCGGTGTATTTATTGTATTTTGCAGGGCGGATGAAAATCCGATTTAGTCCATTTTGCGCTGCCCAGTCAATGACAAGTCCAACAAGTACTTTTTCCCATCGAAACGTGCCTAATACTTTTTGTGTACCTAAGGTACTAGTAGCTTGTATCTGATCGATCAGAATATCTCCTTTTTCAAACAGTCTTCCGTTCATCGTTTTTATATATCCGCAGGAGTTGATAAGGCCAAGGTCTAGTACATTAAAACCAATAACACACCCAATCGTGTTTTCACCAAAAACTCCGACTCCATGATAGCTAATAGAGAATGCACGATCGGAGTCGAGATAAAAATTGGGAATAAGTGGATTTGCTGGAGTTATATGAGCATTCATACGACCGTTATGAGAGTTAAGTCTAAGTAGATCGAGGCAGTTTTCAATGTCAGGTCTACCTTCACTTAAAACTTTTTCTCTGAAAGCTCCACTTTTTCGTTGAGCGCGTGCGTATTGAGTAATAGACTCACCCATAACCTCGTCATCGATCATACCGCGCAATGTTGGAGAAGCCATATCTAGCGTTGGCTGTAGGAGGCTGGGATTGAGAGATTGCGCCAACGGCATTGTTGCAAAATTTCGTTTAAGGCGTTCTATCAGCATAAACGACAATTATAACGATTAGGTATAATATATTCAATGTCGCGATTCCTTTTTTATCTACTATTTCTTACCGGAGTTGGTGTGTTTTTCTACACATATCAACCTCCAACTCTGTGCGATACAGGGGTTAAATATAAAATAGGTTCAATTGACAATCGCTTTGACATTGACAGGCAAGAGCTTTTGACTGACATTCAAGAAGCAACAAGTTTATGGTCAAACTCCTACGGAAAGAATTTGTTCATTTACGCTCCAGATGATGAGAAAAGCCTTACGGTTAACATGGTGTATGACGAGCGACAGGAGTTTAGAAACGAGATTAATGACAAAAAACACCAGGTTTCA